>JANYAJ010000191.1 GCA_025361385.1 Nitrospira sp. | reverse complement strand
CCTCGATCGTCATAGCCAAGGTAGTTGGCGTAGTAGTCGGACTCGGTCAGGCCGATGCCGATTTCAGCGAGCGTCTGGCGGAAACCAGCGAAATGGAGGGGTTCGGTGTCCGCGATGACTCCATCAAAGTCAAAGATGATGGCTGAGAGTGTGTTCATGAGGATCGTTCGAAAATGTTGGCAAGACCACGAGATCTAACAGGCTGCAAAAAAGTCGGTGACAAATAAAAATGCTGCGAACACGCTCCATATAGCAAAGAGATATCAATAACCTCAGGATGCTCAAAAAGGCCGTCCAGCAAGGCCGCAGCGAGTGAAGAGGCGAGTCGTACCCTTGTGGTACGTTGAGCCTCTTTGTGAAGAGAGAACACCGCTGTCGGTCTTTTTCAGCATCCTGCTAAAGCGGGCGGATTATAGCACAGGAAGACTGACTGAACAGTCGAGAATGTGCCAGGCCAGGCAGCCAGTTTGCTCAGGGTAAACGGGAAGACTAGAACTTCAAGCGGAGGCGTTTCTCCGATACCCAACCCTTCGCCCCTTCATCTGTGCGCACCTGGTACATCCAGCCGCTCGGCTGCAGATCGCCGTCGAGGACTGTCAGGGTCGCTCCAAAGCGAACGACCGGCCCAGGCTTGCTGCCCGATGCGTCGGCGAACAACGGACTGCTTCCCCCGGAAGCCGTTTCGTCCATCGTGGTCGTGACTTTCTGGCCTTCGCTGAACATCGGAGCGGAAGAAGTCATGGCTGGTGCAGCGGGTTTCACGGCGGCTTGAGGTGGCGTCATGGCCGGGACCGCTGGAGGGGCAACAGTAGTGGGGACTGAAGCTGATGGGGCAGGCGCAGGCGCAGGCACCGGCGCCAGATCGCTTGGATTGGGAGTCGCTTGTGGTGCTGGTACCGATGGTGTTGCGGGTGCCGGCTTTGGGTTCATGGCCACCGGGGGTGGCGTGCTTTCCCCTAGGTACGGGCTTAGCCATTCGGTCACGAGCTCAGGTTCCATGGTGGCGACATAGGCGCCACCGCCGATGAGAGCCAGGAGCAATATCCAGAGGATCGGGCGGCCTCCGCCTGATTTTTTACGGGGGTTCAGCGGGCCGGTTGCTCTCGTGGTGGTGGTTTGATCGAGTTCTTCTTCCGTGAATTCCAAGTCCGGTTCCGGTTGGCGGGCGAAGAGGAGCGACCAATTCACATCAAAAGAATTCCCGACTGATGTCAGGGTTCCAACGAGCGCAGCCATCGAGTACCTCCCTGCTGAACGATTCGGTTCGACACACACTAAGTCTGTGAATATACGTATCACCATCGTTGGGTACTGTCAATTTTGTTGGGGAATTTGGCCGATGCCTGGCCATTTCTCAACAGGGGTTTGAAGGGTGACAGGATAGGACTTGTTGCTCCCGGCTGCCTGTTCGAAAGACGGTGAGGCCTTTGCATTTCAGTCGATAGGCGAGCAGAAAGGCTGCGGCGACTTCGGCTTTGTTTGCGGTGTGGGGTAAATTGATGGTTTTTGAAACGCCACTGTCGCTATAGCGCTGAAACACCGCCTGCATACGCACATGCTGCTCGGCCGAGACATCATGGGCCGTGACGAAGAGGCGCCGCAGCTCTTCTGGAATATCGGTCAAATGTTGGATGGATGGATGCGCCGACAGATCGGCCTGGAGCGCGTCGAGATCGAGGCCGAGGGCCTCTGCGTGGCGAACGAAGGCTGGATGACAGGAGGTGAGCACGATGCCGTCCATGATGCGGCGAACTTCCTGCACCCCGTAGAGCGGTTCAATGCCTGGTGAGCAGTTGGCGATCAGGCTGATGCTGCCAGTCGGTGCAATGGTGGTGACGGTGGCGTTTCGATGCCGTTGACCGAGAGCGTGGAGCCGACTGCCTCGATAGGCAGGAAAGACTCCGCGCTCGGTGGCAAGGTCCGCGGATGCGCGATGGGCATGTGATTGAAAAAACTCCATCAGGGCGCCGGCTGTGTGGATTGCAGTCTCGGAGCTGTAGGGGATATTGAGGGCGATCAGCAAGTCGGCAAAGCCCATGATGCCCAGGCCAATCTTCCTTGTGCGCTTCGTCATGCGGTCGATGAGAGGAAGGGGGAAACGGTTGCGATCGATCACATTGTCGAGGAAGCGCACGGCGAGAGGAATGATATCGGCTAATCGAACGAAATCGATGGTGGGTCCTGCGTTCGATGGCATGACGAAGTTGGCGACGTTGATGGAGCCGAGGGTGCAGGACTCAAAGGGCAGGAGGGGCTGTTCGCCACAGGGGTTCGTCGACTCGATGGTGCCGAGGTGGGGAGTGGGATTCGCCCGATTGATCGTGTCCAGGAAGATCAAGCCGGGCTCCCCGCTGGCCCAGGCTGCTTCGACGAGCCGATCGAAGACGAGCTGGGCCGGAAGCCGTCTCGCGGGTTTGCCGGTTCGGGGATTGATCAGGGCGTACGTGCGACGGCGCGTGAGTGCCTGCATGAACGAATCGGTGATGCCGACGGAGAGATTGAAATTCGTCATTTCGGTCGGGGTTTGTTTGAGCGCAATGAAGTCCAGAATGTCCGGGTGGTCGATGCGGAGGATGCCCATATTTGCGCCCCGTCTGGTCCCGCCTTGTTTGATGATATCCGTCGAGAGATTGAAGAGGCGCATGAAGGAAATGGGGCCGGAGGCCACGCCGCTCGACGACGAGACCAAGTCGTTGTGAGGGCGGAGGTGGCTAAACGAAAATCCGGTGCCGCCGCCCGATTGATGGATGAGGGCCTGATGTTTCAGACTGTCATAAATGGAGTCGAGGGAATCTTCGACCGGGAGGACAAAACAGGCGGAGAGTTGTTGCAGTCGACGGCCGGCGTTCATCAGCGTGGGAGAATTGGGAAGAAAGTCGAGACGGGCCAGGCAGTCGTACCATCGTTGGGCGGCGTGGGGTAGCCGGCTGGCGCTGGGGTAAAGTCGTTCAGCTTGTGCGATGTCGGTGGCCACGCGCCAGAACATGTGCGCCGGGGTCTCGACGATCCTTCCCGTCGTATTCTTGCCGAGATAGCGACCGCGTAACACGGTCGTGGCATGGTCAGAAAGGTGGAGTCGTGGGAGATGCGGCGGGCCTGAAGGGGTGCGCGTCTTCTTGACGGACATAGCCCTAGTATATACCGCCGTATCCGATTGATCGATGGCGTCTACCGGTTCGTCCTGCTTGCATCTTGACGGTCCGGTTCGGCAGAATGAACCTCTACTGACCGACGACCATGAAATCCTATCGCGAAGAGCTCTGGTTCGAAACGAAGACGAGGCGCGCCTACCTCAATATCACGCAACAGGTCGAGGCGGCGGTCAAGAAGAGCGGGGTCCAAGAGGGGCTCGTCTTGGTCAACGCCATGCATATCACGGCGAGCGTCTACATTAACGACGACGAACCGGGCTTACTCAAGGACTATGACCGATTCTTGGACCGGCTGGTTCCTCAGGCCGCGACCTATCGGCATAACGAGACCGGCGAAGATAACGGCGACGCGCACATCAAACGCCAGCTGATGGGCCGAGAAGTTGTCATTGCGATCACCGAAGGCCGGTTGGACTTCGGTCCCTGGGAACAGATCTTTTACGGAGAGTTCGATGGCATGCGGCGGAAACGTGTGCTAGTCAAGGTGATTGGAGCGTGAGCCCGATGCCGTCTCAGCAAGGGACAGGATCTTGTGGGAATAAACTGCTGGAGCGCTTGCTACCACAGGGAAAGTTTGGCAACATGGGGCCAGTGATGCACGACTGTGCTGGAGGAGTCTGTTGATATGTTGAGTTGGTCTCGTCCCGACCCCCTCACCCGAGATCTCGTGCACTTGATCAATGCCCGGCGCCATGACCATGGCGATACCGATGCGGCAATCGATACACTGCAGGCCTTTTTGGAGCAGGGACGGGAATACGATCTCCTTACGGTGCTGGCGGCGCTGGATGAGGACATGGCGGAATGGCTCTTCGATCTCCTCGCAGAGGCCTCCTGTTCTGTACTCATAGATGGGCCGGCCGATGACAAGCTGTCTTATGCCATCATGGCGGCCTTGGAGCTTCCTCTCCAGGCGAATCTGACCCATCCGCTCAAGCTCAAGATCGACCCGGTCGCGACGGCAGATTTGCTGCATCGGCATCTTCGCCTCTCAGCCGGGACAGTGGTGCGAGTCGAGTCTCGTCTCCTGACCGATTCGACGTTAGAGCCGCTCAGTCTCCAGGGCTTGAACGATCATTTGAGCTCAGTTGCGGATTCGCAACGGACCACATCGATTGCGGCCCGGCTCTATCCGCCCGTCGAGAGTACGGCGTTTCTCTTCTTTGAGTTGATCGGGGTGCCGGATTCGGGACTGCCCGATGCGCTGGAAGACCGGCATCGCCGGGCGCTCCTTGAAGGTCTCGTGGAGCAATGTCCCGAGTTGGCGCTCGCTCCCGATATGCTTGAGGCGCCGGTCTATGCCGCCTACGCCATGTTCGATGCGCAAAATGCCGTGCGGCTCCATCGGTTGGCGGATGAGACCGCAGCGGTCTGGCGCGATCTCGACCCCCTCGTGCGTGCCCGCACGATCGTGCACCTCCATACGCAATGCGGGAACGGTGTCTACATGCCGGTCTGGACCGACCTGTTTGACCCCGAGCTGCCCGAAGACCATGGTCCTGTTTGGACCTCTCCCGATGTCTGGGTCTTCACGGCCGATTTGCCGATCGAATGGCCTGGAGAGATGCTCACCAATCGCCTCCTCGCCGAGGGTTGCACCAGGTTCGAGAATCACATCGTCGAGACACCCGAGAACTGACCGTCGCTCCCTCCTCTCCTTTTCCCCTTATCATGCTTCAGCGCGACCGCCCTCACGAATTCTCGTCCGTAAAAACCGGACAATTCATCGATTTTTCTCACGGCGTATCCTATGCTGAGACCGGTCAGTGTCAGATAGGGGGGCAATCATGGCACAGCAGCAGTCTTCACTCGGGATCATGGCCGGCGCCATGACACTGCTTGGTCTCGGGCTTGTCTGGGGGACGGTGGCGGCTAATTTCCCCTCACAAGAAGAGCTGTCTGTGGCTGCAGTACCGGCTGAGACTCGTCCGGCTGCACATTCCTCGTCTCCTGTGCCTGCGCCGCCTCAGTTAGATCTCACCATTCCCGGTGCTCCTCCGATGACCTCAGCGGTTGTCAGGCCGAGGCGAGAGGAGGAACGGTCATCCGACGCACGAGTTGATGTTCCAGCGGTGACGCGGTTCAACCCTCGTGCCGCGCAGGTCGCAAAATTGAGATGCGAATCCGAGATCGAAGAATTGTGCCCCGATTCTCCAGACGGTGCTGCACGCACGCATTGCCTTGAGCAGCGGGCCAGAAAACTGTCTCCGCTTTGCCAAAGCCAGGTGCGCGAGTGGTTTGTGAAGTGGAAGGAAGATCGCGGTCGGATGATGGCCGCCTGCGATGAGGATGTGAAACGGTTTTGCCCCGACGTCGTACCCGGAGGCGGGCAGATTCTCCAATGTCTCCAATCCAATGCCCCGGACGTGTCGGACCGATGTTACGAGACCCTTCCGAAGGGCGCGCTCTACGTTCAATAGTCGTATGCGTCTTAGCGAGCGGCCTGTTTAGATCCGGAGAGCAGATAGAACGTCAGCTGTACACCTGCCACTTCGATCTGGTCCCCATTTTTCAGAATCTGTTGTCCCACGACATTCGTGCCGTTGACGAGCAGCGACTTCGTGCCTTGAGAAGGGCTGATGGCGTAGCTCTGGCCTCGTTGGGCGATTCGTGCTGCGGATTTTTGGGCAAACCAGCCGGTCAACCGAATGGCCGCTCCGTCTTGTGATCCGATGAGAGTGACTTGTTTGTTGAGGGAGTACTCCAACCGATTGGTCTTCCCGGCCACAACCAGGACCTTGGCTCTGAGCGCCGGTTCCTCGGCGGTACGGTTCGATCCCGTGAGCGCGACGGTTCGATCTAAATCGACTGATGGGGCAGGCGTTGCCGTACCGGCTGTTGTCTGTTCTTGGAAGACGATCCGGTGTTGGCCGATGGTAATCACATCCGCGTCATGAAGTTGATGGCGCGTGATCGATTGTCCATTGATGGCCGTGCCGTTGGTGCTCTTCAAGTCTTCAAGAAAAAAGACAGCCTGAATCTTAACGATCCGTGCATGGTGTCCCGAGACGGCGGAGTCATCGATGGCGAGGGTATTGTCGGCCTTCCGGCCGATCGTCACGGTCTCATGGGTCAACTCGATCTGCTGTGAGCCCTTCCCGTGAAGTTTGACCAGTAATGTGGCTGGTTGTGTCAGCGTCTCCGGCATGATGTGGCCTCCCGTACAAGATTCCTCTGATGGGTCACGCGACAAACCGTTGTTTGAGCCGTTCCCATAGTCCGGCATGGAGTGTGTTTCGCAGGGCCACGACGACCACGGTCGTGTTGTCGTCTCCGCCGGCTTCATTCGCCATGGCGATGAGGCGATCGGACAGAGTGGGGAGGTCTTCTGAGCCGCTTAGTACTTGCAGGATGTCGATCGGGCGGACCCCACGGGTGAGTCCGTCTGAGCAGAGCAACAGTACGTCTCCACTCTTCACCGGCACCTCCGTCAGTTCAACGTCGACGCTGCTGTCGACACCGAGGGCTCTCGTCACGATATTTCTACGAGGAGATCGTTCCGCCTCTTCCTCTGTCATGACCCCCTTGAGCATTTGTTCCGCGACCCAGGAATGGTCTGTGGTGAGGGCGTGGATGGTCGCGTGTCGGATGAGGTAGAGCCGGCTGTCCCCGACATGGGCGATGGCGAGCATGTCCTCAGAGAGTCGTGCGGCGACCACGGTGGTGCCCATGCCTTCATAGTCAGGTCTGCTCCATGACTCGCGATGGATGACCTCGTTGGCCGTTCGAATCGCGCTGGCAAGACGATTGGCCTCAGCAGACATCGTAGGATCGCGGGGGCCGATCAGCGGAAGGTCTGGGTTGTTGGCTGCTTCGGCCAGATGGGTGTGAATCGCTTCGGCGGCGAGGGCGCTGGCAATCTCGCCGGCATTGCTGCCACCCATGCCGTCGCAGACGACATAGAGTCCGAGCTCAGGGTCGACCACAAAACAGTCTTCGTTGTGGGGGCGCTTGAGGCCGGTATCGGATTTGGCGCTATGCACTCGTTCGAAGGACAGACGACACCTCCCTTAGGCCGCGAGACTCTGCAGGCAGGCACGGAGCTCACGCGCGAATTCGTCCGCACGCCGATACCGGTGAGGCAATTCTTTGTGTAACGCCCGATCGACGATCTCCTGCACCATCGGGGGAAGATCCGGCCGCAAGGTGTGAATGGCAGGATGCGGATGATGGGCGATACTGAACAGCAGGGCCGATAAATTATCGGCGGTGAACGGCGGCTGTCCCGTGAGGAGTTCGAACAACACGACGCCGAGTGAGAAAATGTCCGACCGACCGTCCACTTTTTTTCCTGAGATTTGTTCCGGGGACATATACGTTGGTGTGCCCATCACCATATTCGTCTGCGTCTTGCTGCTCGAGGCAATTTTCGCAATACCAAAATCCATGACTTTCACGATGCGATCTTTCGTGAGCATGATGTTGGCCGGCTTGATGTCGCGATGGACGACGCCTTGCTGATGGGCATAGTCCAGCGCGTCCGCAGCGGTGGCCACAATCAGCAGAACCTCGTTGAGCGGCATCAAGTTGGGCTGCCTGGCCCATTGTTTCAGAGGGGTTCCCTCAATGAGTTCCATCGCGATATACCCCAGGTCGTGTTCCTCTCCTGCGTCATAGATCGTCACGATGTTGGGATGGGAAAGGCGCCCGGTAGATTCTGCCTCGCGGAAGAACCGCGCCTTGATGTCTTGTAGCTTGTCGTTGTTGTCGATCTGGTCGAGCCGCATCGTTTTGATGGCCACGAATCGTTGGATCGTGGGATCTTTCCCCAGGTAGACCAGCCCCATCGCCCCACGCCCCAGTTCTTTCAAGACCCTATACCGCCCGAGCATGCCCGGGGTGGAGGGGGGAGAGGTTATGATCGTTGACGTAGCGGAGGGATTCTTTGCATCCGACGAGTCTTCTGCTGCCTCTTGTTCTTCTTCCTCGTCTTCGGCCAGTGCCTGTACCCCTTGGCGTCTGGTCTGGAGGGGGAGGGCGAAGGCTCTGCATAGCGAACGATGGTTCATGAGCCACGCCGTTGTGAGCCAGAGCCCGGAGCCGACAAGTCCGATGGCATAGCCCGACGCGAATCGAGCAGGGCCGATCTGCTCAACGAGTGGCAGTCCGACCGTTCTCAAGGCTTTATTGGCGAAGAGGATGACGATCAGGGTCGTGAGTGGAAGGACGAGACTGCGGAGAAAGCTTGAGCCACGGCCATTATCTGGGATTTGCTGTGACGCGGCAAAAGCGAGGAGCCAGAGGATGGTTAGTGCGAGGAGGTCTGCGCCCAACCGAATGACGTGAGGCCCACTGAGCGCCAGGTACGGAACCGCGACGGATTGGGCCACGGCCATGCTGCTCAGCAAGGGGCCGGCCAGGAGCACGGCCAAGATGGCAAAGGTGTAGGGCGCGATCCAAGTCCAGGATTTCGACAGAGGGATTTGTGAGACGGCCCGTGAACGCCTCAAAGTGTAGCGGATGGGATGGGAGAGTCAACGAATTGGGGTAAATGCGCGGCGGCGTTGGCAAGAACGAGAGGAGGGGAGAGCGGTCTACTCCTCAGGCCTGTGCTGCAGCCTTTTTCAGTGGATCGAGCAATTTCTCGGATACTTTCAAGCCGCCCTTTCCGGTGCCGACCTCGATATCCGGTTTGGTGATGCCGTGGAAATCGCTTCCACCGGTGATCAGCAAGTCAAGCCGCTTGGCCAGGTCGTGGTATTCCCTCGTCTGTCGCTTCGTGTGGCTACTATAGTGGACTTCGATGCCACCGAGGCCCTCGGCTTTCAAGGCGATCAGGAGTGCGTTCAGGCTTTCCCCCGACACTTTGGCCCAGGTGGGGTGGGCTAGCACGGCGACACCGCCGGCCGCTTTGATCCAGGCGATGGCATCCGCTGGCGACGGCAGCTCACGCGCCACATAGGCTGGCCGTCCGTCTGCCAGATACCGGT
>JANYAJ010000184.1 GCA_025361385.1 Nitrospira sp. | reverse complement strand
GAAACGCTGCGGCGCTACATCGACCGGCTCCCGCCGAAGCAGACCGGGTGGCTGGCCGGTGTCCGCGACCCTGACGTCGGGAAGGCCCTGGCGCTGCTGCATCGCCGGCCCGCCCATCCCTGGACGATCGCCGCTCTCGCGAACGAAGTCGGCACGTCGCGCTCCGTCCTGGCCGAACGATTCCGGCGGTATCTTTCGGAAACCCCCATCGCCTACCTGACCCGCTGGCGGCTCCAACTCGGCGCGCAAAAGCTCACCACTACGAGCAATAGCGTGGCAGAAATCGCGGCAGAGGTTGGTTATGAGTCGGAGCCCGCCTTTAACCGCGCCTTCAAACGGGAGTTCGATCTACCACCGGCCCGGTTCCGCAGCCAATCGAAGAGTCGAAAATCTGACAGGCTATTTTTCTAGCGGCGTCATCAGCCTCCCCCTCCTCTGCATCATCGATTCCAATTCCAACGTCGAGGCAACATGCGCGGGCTTGGCAGGTTAACGCCCAGGGGAAAGAGGAGAGAATCAGTTTGTCGCACGGTTGACCGCACCGCAGATCATCCCAACGATGCGTCTGCGCCCTGTTGACTCCAAGGCCGGTTCTCAGATACGTACCTGCTCATGATTGCCATCGACACAAACCAAGCCCTCTTTGCTCTTGAAGTCCTCGGCGTGCTGGCCATTCCGGGGCCGACGAACTCGCTGCTCTTCGTATCGGGAGTGTCGCGCGGATTCCGGGCAAGTCTGAACCTCATCCTCGCCGAAGTTGGGGCGTACATCATTTCAATATCCTTGCTGGTTTTCGCACTGGAACCCGTGATCAGGACGCACTCAACATTGCCCCAACTGCTCCGTGTTGCATGCAGTCTCTATCTGGCACAGATGGCCGTAGGGCTGTGGCGATCGGGAGGGCGAGAAGCCCAGGGTTCTCATCCGATTACCGTTCGTCGGGTCTTTCTCACCACCCTGATGAACCCCAAAAATTTGATCTTCGCCTTCGGCATCTTTCCGACGCCAAGCGCGGGATCCAGTGAGATGCTCCCCTATTTGTCTGGGTTTTCGGCAATCTGTACCGGCGTCGCCTCTGGCTGGATCGCAGCAGGAGCCATGCTCCATTCAAGAGGAGCGCATACGATGCATCTGAATTGGTTTTATCGCGGCGAAGCATTCCTGCTCGCCGGATTCGCAATCGCAATCTTCGTCTCTGCGTACTATTAAAGGGAAAAAGTAGGGACATTCTGAATGTCCCCGCGCGTGGAGGAAATATGACGATGGTCACTCGATAGGCGTCAACGTCATGGGCGACCGGCTGGGCTTTTTCCGCTTCTCAACGTCCTGATCAATCAGCTTCAAGGCATTCAATTGCGACGCTAACGCTTCAATGCGCTTATCCCGCTCACGGAGTTGTCGTTGGAGAGACTGGACGACGCTTGACTCACCGGCAGGCGGATCGTTTCTGTGCACTGCCGCCACCGGAGCAGGGGCCACTGTGCCACACGCGTTCAGGGTGATCGACAACAGCACGGCACCTCCCAGGCTGCCCCAGATTGTTCTGAATACGCAATTCATGGTCTTAGGTTTGCCATTAGACGCGACATCCCGCAAGTACATTCCTCTTCCTGACAGCACCCGTGAGGAAGAAAACACGGGGATATTCTGAATTCTCCGGCACGTGGCAGGGAGCTGGTTCATCAGGCTGCTTCGGTCTGCCTCGTCGGTGTGGTTCAACGAACACGCGAGACCAGCCAGGAAATCTTCGTCGTTCGTCACTCGTATCTCGTCGTTCGCAATCGGCGATCATCGGCTTGCGAGATACGCTTCACGAGAGACGCGTCCCATTCTTACTATCAGCCATACGCCATTCGCTCTTCTCTCCACCCCCTCCCCTCACACCACTCTCCCCCATCGCCTCAGGGTGATGGATACGCCTCCGCCTTTGCAGTAAACTCGCGTCAACTAGATTGATGAGACTGCCGCAAGAGATCTGAGCAACGATGGAATATCCATGATGAAGGAGTTTATGAATGGGCTCGTGGTGCTGGGCGTACTGGCGAGTGCGGGATGCATCGCCGGTCATCCTCGATTCGATCACCTTACCTTGGAGCACTCGCGGCTCATCGATCTCAC
>JANYAJ010000179.1 GCA_025361385.1 Nitrospira sp. | reverse complement strand
TGTATGGTCCGACGGAAACAACCATTTGGTCCACCATCGAAAAAGTCGAGCCGGGGGACAAAGAAATCACGATTGGGCGTCCGATCGCCAATACGGAAATATATATCCTGGATCGCCACTTGCGGCCGGTTCCGGTTGGCGTGTCGGGGGAGCTGTATATTGGCGGACATGGCGTAGCCAGAGGATATGGCCGTCGCCCTGAGTTAACCGATGAACGGTTTATTCCCTCCCCATTTTCTTCGGCACCTGCCGCGGCGCTATATCGCACCGGAGATCTGGCTCGATATCGTCAGGACGGACGAATTGTACATCTCGGTCGGGTGGATAATCAGGTCAAGATCAGAGGGTTCAGGATCGAGTTGGGCGAGATCGAAGCAATGCTGAGTCGCCATGTGGCCGTCCGCCAAGTGGTGGTGACCGCGCGTGATGATCAGCAGGGTCTCAAACAACTGGTGGCCTATCTCGTCTGCCAGGATGGCGTGCACCCGACTTCAACAGAGCTTCGTTCACTTCTTCGGACGGCGCTTCCAGAGTACATGGTGCCGTCCCACTTTGAGTTTCTTGAAGCGATGCCATTGACCCCCAATAATAAAGTCGACGTGAAGGCATTGCCGTCTCCTTTGGTTTTTAGCTCCTTGAGTGTGAAACCACACGTCGGCCCGCGGAATGGGATGGAACTTCAGCTCGCGGCACTATGGCAGCAGGTGTTGGGTGTTCCGAAAATTGGGGTCCACGACAACTTCTTCGATCTTGGAGGTCATTCCCTCAAGGCAGCCCAACTCTTTTTTCTTCTCGAACAGGTGTATGGCCGGCACCTTCCGCTTGCCACGCTATTTCAAGCGCCGACTATTGCCGCGCTCGCGTTGGTCCTGTCACGTGAACAGTGGGTGCCGCCATGGCAATCCTTGGTCGCGATTCAGCCAAGCGGGGCAGCGACCCCGATTTTCATGGTGCCCGGTGTGGGGGGCAATGTGTTGATCTTTGCCCAGTTGGCAAGGCTCTTGGGTCATGATCAGCCGTTTTATGGATTACAAGCGCGAGGGCTAGATGGGAAAGAGACCCCGTTTATCTCGGTGCCTGAGATAGCGACGCACTTTGTAAAAGAAATCCGACAGCTCTGTCCCCAAGGGCCTTATGCCATCGCCGGTGCTTGTACCGGTGGATTGATTGCGTATGAAATGGCTCAGCTGCTCACGGCGCAGGGGGAGCAGGTGTCATTACTGATGCTGGACACTTGGCATCCGAGTTCGTATCCGCAACATCGGAATAGTTGGGTGATGAAACTGTGGCTCCCGCTCTTTATCGCTCGTAAAATAATGGAGGACTTTCAGCATCTTCTCCGGACACCTCTGAAAGACTGGGTGTCGTTCCTCCGGCATAAGGGCCAGCGGGCTCTGTCTGTCGTACAAGAGGCAGCCACAGAGGAAGAGAAAGGCATGGCGGATACTCGTGAGTCGGAGTGGCAGGTTGAGCGAGTCACTCAGGCAACCTTTCACGCAGTCGCACGCTATGGGGTACATGCATATCCTGGCCATCTCTTGAATATCGTGGCATCGAAGCGTCACATCGCTGAGTCGGCCATCGACACGAGGTATATGTGGGCAGAGCTCGCAGGTGGAGAGAGCCAAACAGTTCGTGTGGGTGCCGCTGATTCAGGCCTCCTCTTTAGCTCGCCTCATGTGGAAGATGTGGCGAGGCACGTCCAGGCCTTCCTTGCCGCTGATGGACAAGGTGAGAGAGCTCTCGATGGCCACATTCGCGATATGAGCGCGTGATGTACATCTTCTTCCTTGAGTAATGTGAGGCGGACTGGCGATGCCATTTGGACGATTTCTCCGCTTCGTTGTCCAGCGTTCCAAGAGCATGGCCTGGCTCATGGTTTGTGCCGGCGTCATGTCAGGTCTCATGAGCGCCGGGGTTTTAGCGCTCATTAATCATGTGCTCCATCATTCCTCAGACCATTCCCTCCGCGTGATGCTGGGGTTTATCGTTCTCGTGGTCGGGAAGCTGCTTTCCAACCTCTGGTCCCAGTTCCTGCTCGTCCGATTTTCACAAGACACGATTTTTGACCTCTCCTTGACGCTCTGTGCGAAGATCGTGCGGGCCCCGTTGCGTCAATCTGAACAGCGAGGGGCCGCCAATATTCTCGTCACCCTGACGGACGACGTCAGTTGGGTGACCTGGGCGATTCAATGCTTCCCTCAGCTGATCATGAATGCAGCAGTGGTGTTTGGTTGCGGACTGTATCTTGCCTGGTTGTCGTGGGGGACGTTTCTGGGAGTGGTGGCGGTCACGCTGTTCGGTGCACTGGGGTATCAGTGGTTGCATACCAGCGCGTTCAGCGTCATTGCCTCGGCCCGCCAGGCCAGAGCAGAGTTGTTTCGACACTTTCGGTCCCTCACGGATGGGCTGAAAGAGTTGTTGATGCATCGGGGACGTCGGCAGGAATTTGTCAGCCAAGAGGTGCGAAGGGCGGCGGAGTTGTACCGGCAAACGAATTTAACAGCCACCCGAAGGCAAGCTCTGGCGGAAGCATGGACTCAAGTCTCGTTTTATTCCCTCATCGGTTTAATCGTATTTCTGTTTCCATCCCTGGTGACGGTATCCCCGGAAGCCTTGACGGGGTATGTGGTAGCCGTCCTCTATATGATGAATCCTATCTGGGGCATTATAGGGGCGTTACCGACGATCGAACGGGGCCAGGTCGCATTGGAGAATATCGAACGGTTGGGGGTGTCTCTGGACGTCAGCCATGAAGATGTGCTGCCGTTACCCTTGGCAGGTCTTGAGTCTGGAGCCTCGCCTCTTGTGCAGTGGAACGATGTCGTGTTTTCGTATGGCGAGGAGAAGGGGGTCGACGCGCCTTTCATGCTCGGTCCCATCAGCCTAGCCCTACGCCCTGGCGAATTGGTATTTGTCATTGGAGGGAATGGGAGTGGGAAATCTACATTTGTGAAAGTTCTCACGGGGCTCTATCAGCCTTCAACGGGGCGCGTAACGCTGGCAAACACGACGATCACCGATGCGAATCGAGAGTGGTATCGGGAACATTTCTCGGTCGTATTTTCAGACTTTCACCTCTTCAATAGGCTCTTGGGCCAGACGGATTCTCTGGTTGAGAGGCTCGCGCCTGAGTATTTACGATTACTGCATATGGAACAGAAGGTCACGGTGCAGGAACGCACCTTCTCGACGATCGATCTCTCGCAGGGGCAGCGAAAACGGTTGGCGCTGGTGACCGCATATTTGGAGGATCGCCCAATCTATGTGTTTGATGAATGGGCGGCGGATCAAGATCCACAGTATAAGGACATCTTTTACAAGACATTGCTTCCGGACTTACGTAAGCGGGGGAAGTTGGTGGTCGTGATCACACACGATGACCGGTATTTTCATCTCGGCGATCAGGTCATTAAACTAGAGGACGGCAAGATGGTCGAGTATGTGAGTCCCGTAGCAGCCGGTCGTCGCCCCTAGTCGCTTCATGCTGCCGAATGTTTCCCTTGAGGATGAGCCGTGCTGATTTCATTCCAACCGATTGAACGCCTCATAGATATTGACCGGCAGAGCCATCTCAGTCTTGAGTTAAATGCCGTTCAACTCTGGGGGATTGTGCTTGATGGATCGTCACGCTGTCTGGAACGTTGCAGACAGTGGTTAGACGAAGGTGAACAGCAACGAGCTGCGCGCCTGGTTCGAGAGGAAGACCGGTCACGATTCGTGCTTGCGCACGGAGGTCTCAGAGCGGTGCTTAGCCGATATTTGGGGACCGGTCCCGGCATGATAGCGCTGCATCGCAGTGCGGAGGGCAAGCCTTTCTTGACGAAGGAGTTAGACGGTCAGCCTACCATCACATTCAATATGTCCCATGCCCATGGCCGTGCGCTTATCGCTGTTTCAATGGAGCAAGAGGTTGGGGTCGATATCGAACGAATTCGACTGGACGTTGAGGTCGCGAAGCTTTCTGAGCGGTACTTTGCTCCTTCCGAACACACCAGGATTATGGAAGCGGATCAGGAGCAGCGTGCAGGAAGGTTCTTCCGCTACTGGGTCTCAAAAGAGGCGGTACTTAAAGCGCAAGGAGTTGGGCTTCAGGCTTTGAGTCAATGTGTGGTCCTGTTGGGAGCAGACGGATCCGGCGCAGAGATTCAAGTCCCAGAGGGTTCTCGGCTGCAAAATAATTGGACCGTTCGCCTGCTCTCGTGTGGCGAGGGGTGGGAGGCAGCGGTGGCTGCGCAAGGGAAGGACTGGGTCGTGCAGTGCGGCGCTGGCTTATAGGATTGGTGTTATTGAGGAGGTCGCTGTTTGGTTACATCTGAGGCCTCTCTCAGTCCCCTGAAGAACGTTTGAATGAGGCTCTGACTTTCCCGCTCGAGAACTCCGCCAAGAACCTCAACTCGATGATTCAACTTCGGTTCGTCTGTGAAGTCGAACACCGACCCACAGGCGCCGGCTTTCGGATCTTTTGCCCCAAAGACGACTCGCGGAATTCTCGCCAGGATAATCGCACCGAGACACATGGTGCAGGGCTCGACGGTCACGTAGAGCGTGGTTTCGGTTAATCGCCATGTGCCGAGTGCCGTCGATGCGGCGCGGATGGCAATGACTTCCGCATGGGCCGTGGGGTCTTGCCAGCGCTCGCGGTAGTTGTGAGCCTGGGCCAGGATTTCCCCCTCACGCACCACCACGGCTGCAATCGGCACCTCGCCGATCGCCGGTGCGCGGGCGGCTTCCTCCAATGCGATTCGCATGAAGCCTTGATCTTCTTCATCTGTCGGCACGATGGCTGTTCTCCCGGATGCCTGCTCTGTAGGAGTTTCGTTCAGGCCGACATCGTAGCATGGCCCGTGCACCAGGAGACAGGGCAGAAAGGGGGCCTAGCGATGGAGCGAGAGTTGTTTGCCTGCAGGATTCGACGATTTGGTCCATTCGAACTCGTACCGCAACTGCAATGCGACGTACCGTTGCACTAACCCTCCTCGATCCAAGGGCAGGTCCCGTTCATGGATCAGGGCAATCTCCATCTCGTGGTAACGGACGGCAAGCCCCATGACTAAGTCGAACTCACTGGGCCGCAGGACATTGGCCGCGCTCCGGTCCGTAAAGAAGTTGCCGTCGACGAAGAGGATGACACGATTGCGATAGAGGTCGAGATCAGCATGTGCCACATATCGGAACAGCGCGCGCCCGCTGTTGTCAGGTCTGGCAAAGTAGGATTGGTTGTGAAAGAGCCATCCGCCGCCGGCATAGACCGTCAGGTTCTGATCGGGAAAGGCTGAGCGCCACCAGCTGAGGCTGCGGGCGTCGGCCGGTCGGTACGTGACGAGTGTATCGGCATAGGCCTGTATGATGCCGCTTCGATCTAAAGGCGCATCTCGTTCATATTGCAGGCGCCATCCCCAGTTCTGGACGGTGCCGGTGAAGGCATAAACGGAGTCCCACTCCGAGAGACTCACCCAGCCGGCTTGCCGGTCTGAAAAGAAGTTCTGGTCGGTATAGAAGTGGAGATATTCTTTGTACAGATCCGTTTCCAGATGGATCATATGGCGAAGGCCGACCAAGCCGCTGTTGTCCGGTCTCGCGGCAAAGCTGGGGTTGCTCATGAAGGCACCGGAGAGGAGATAGCCTCGAACCCAATGCTCTTCGCTGTCGTCATGGGCCCCTTCCATCTCCGGCAAGGGACGTCCATATTTTTCCAGCGCCCAGAGTTCAGGCGGGGATGTCAGGCAGATTCCCAAGAACAAGGCTGCGATGGTCAGAGCATATAGCGCTCGCATGATTCCTCTCTGCCGGCTCGATGAAAAGGTCGCGTTGGATGGGCAACCGAGCAGTCGTTGATAGGGAGGTTGTAGCGGGCTAGCGGAGAGAGGTCAAGCGTTGAGTGCCGTCTCCGTTAGGATCGGCTTAAGAGGTAGATGGGGCCCGTCGGTTGGGGGCGGCCGCCTGATGGCTCCAGGCTCAGGGCAAATGTTTTCGCATCGGTGAAGTTCGACACCTTCTTCACCAAGAGGTGGGCGGTGTCTCCGTGATCCATATGAAAAGTCCCGATGCTTACGGGCTTGGCCTGAATGGCCCAGAGTTGATAGGTCGTGCCGTTGGGACATTCCGGGAGGTTCACGGAGTAGAGCCAGACCTTTTGGGTTCGAGCGTCGTAGAGAAGGAATCCCGCAGCATGTTTCGCCACGTCCGATCCGGTAAGGGAGACGGCTTTGACGTTGGGGATTCGCAGGAGTGTGGCTAATTCGTCTTGCGGAGTCCCGCCGGTGCGCGCGCCGCTTCGCTGGCTGAGTTGCACGCGAGCCTCTTCCAGGTCAGCCTCACGCTGGGCCAGTTGTTGCTTCGCTTCTGTGGCTTCGTTCGATCGTTGCTGCAGATCGTTGCGCACTTCGGCGAGTGCTTTCGCTTGTTCGCCGATCTCGCGCTGCAGTTTGGCAAGCGTCGTCGATTTATCCTGGAGTGAGGATTCGAGCTGTTGAATGTTCGAGGTATCCTCGGAACGTTGGGTGACCACGTTCCAGGAGAGGTAGCCGCCGACCGCTACGATGACGAGCGTGGCCAATCCAACGGCCCAGGGGAGCGACCATGAGCGGGCAGGGGCGATGGGAGGAAAGAGGTGATTCATCCATTCGCCAGGCTCTAGACTTGGTCGGGCCGGTTCTTTCTGGGCCGCCACTTCTGGTATCGGAGCAGGGTTTCGTCCGGCCATGATGGTGGCTTTGAGGGCGCGTGGAGGACTGGTCGGACTGAGCCCGAGCGGGAGGAGCGCGGCGACGGATTGGTAGTCTTTGAGCGCAGCGTGGCAGGAGGCGCAGCCGGAGAGCAGGTGGGCTTCCAGCGCCTGTCGTTCGGTTCGGTCCAGAGCCCCAGCGGCGTACAACGGAACCGATTCTTCAAGTTCTTCATGCGTCATTGGAGCTCACCATGGTTCCACCACTGCTGCAGCCCATCCCGGAGTTTGGACATGCCAAGTTTAATCCTAGTCTTGACGGTCCCGAGCGGCTGGTTGAGCCGCGCGGCAATCTCGGCGTGGGAGAGTCCTTCGTAATAGGCCAATTCAATCGCTTGTCGCTGCGCCTGGGGCAATCCCGCCACCGCTGCACCGATGCTGATACGGAGTTCTTGATCGGCCTGTGTATCAAAGGGATTAAGGCCCAGATCGGCCACCTGATTAGCGGCTCCGGCCTCCAGCGACTGGGTGGCTCGATAGCCCCTTGTTGCCCTGGCCCGCAGCCGGTCGATGGCTCGACTTCTGGTGAGGGTGACCAGCCAGGCAACCGGAGTTCCGCGTCCGACATCATAGCGGGAGACTTTTCGCCAGACCTCCAAATAGACATCCTGCAACAGCTCCGCCGCTTCTTCGTGATTGCCCAGGATTCTGACCGCCAACGTGAACAGCAGCGTGCTCGAATGGTCATAGAGCTGGCTGAATGCCTGCTGATCGCCTTTGACCACGCGGGCCAGCAGGCTTGGATCGATTGTCGTGGCGGCCGGTCGAGAGGGTGTATCCATAAAACGAACGCGTGATTGGAGGGAAATTCGGACCCCCTCATGTCCGCCACGACTATACCATCCTACGGTGGGAACGGGCAAAAGGATGTGTATTCTCGTAGGATGCTGAAAAGAGGCGGGGTGGCTGGGATCATCCCAGCCACCCCTTAAAAGGATAGTTCGCTACGGCCTTGCTGGATGGTCTTTTTGAGCATCCTGCGGAGACGTTTTGTATTTGAGCAAGGTGAGCGGCCATCGAAGTTCTGTCTTTCCAACATGGTTTTCCCACAGCCTGCTAGGTTTGGGAAAAAGCCAGAGCGATTGGCTCCTTCGAAATGACGAGAAATTGCGGAGTCTGAACAGGGCTATAGGGGTTGACTGCCGCATTCTTGGACTGTTTGTGGGGGGCTGATGCATTGGCGAATAAAAGGCTCCAGACCGGCGGCTGCGAGCGATTGTCGGAGCAGTAGCGATCCCGTCGCCGGCTCATATTGCGCCAATCGCCAGGGTCCTAGGCGCAGGACGTAATGAGTCGGTTGTGGTCCGTTCCTCGTGGCATTGAAATCTTGGAGTTCTTGGAGCCTGAACGAGTCGACCCTGACATGGGAGGGGAGGGAGCGGAGTGGTGCAGGAGCGAAGGCATCCACCCTGGCTGTTCTCCGGAGCAGTCGGGCCAGCATATTGTGAAAGAGCGCGAAGGTTGCACAGGCACAAGTAATCCGGACAGCTGACCGGACGACTGCTGTTCGAAAGC
>JANYAJ010000137.1 GCA_025361385.1 Nitrospira sp. | reverse complement strand
CAAGCCAGATAGAGTGACGATCGTGCTATTGAGCGGCGACATGGACAAGGCGATGGCGGCGTTCATCATTGCCACGGGGGCTGCTGCTATGGGAATGCGGGTCACCGTCTTTTTCACGTTCTGGGGCCTCAATACCATTCGCCGGAAAGGTGCCGCCAGCTCTGCGAAGGATTGGCTTCGTCGCATGTTCGGCCTGCTGAATACCGGAGGCGCGGATAACCTGCCGCTCTCGCGGTTCCATTTCTGGGGCCTGGGCACGAAGATGATGAAAAATGTCATGAAGCAGAACCGGATGCCCGGTGTGCCTGAACTGATGGAGACGGCGCTGGACCTCGGTGTGCACTTCATTGCCTGCACGACCACCATGGGGCTGATGGGGATCACCAAAGACACGCTGATCGAGGGTATCGATCAGTTCGCAGGGGTGACGACCTACCTTGCGGAGGCCAAGCAAGGCAGTGTGAATCTTTTTATCTAGATACGAGTGCTGAGTACTGAGTGAACTAGTTCTGCTCACAGCACTGACCTGGAAAGGACCGCATGATTCAAGCCGATGTGAAGCTCGATACGCTCGGGTATTTTTGCCCGATGCCGATTATCATGACCTTGAAGAAGATCAAGGAACTGACGTTGGGCCAGGTTCTTGAAGTCGTGTCGGACGACGAAGGCATTAAAAAAGACATGCCGGCCTGGTGCGACACGACCGGACATCAGATGGTCGGGCTCGAAGAGGAACAGACGAAGTCGGGAATGATCTATAAAGCGTTTGTAAAAAAGACGAAATAATTGCACAGGCTCAGTGGAGACAGTTGGTGGAATCCGGAGGGACGATGAGATGATCACCCCTCCGGCTTCGTTGTGTTGATGCGTGAAATGGAGTCGGACGTGGATCGGATCGTCGAATGTGTGCCCAACTTCAGTGAGGGGCGAAACCAGGCGACGGTGCTGGCGCTGGTACGCGCCGTGGAATCCGTGCCAGGGGTGTGGCTGTTGGATCACACGATGGACCGGGACCACCATCGTTCCGTCCTAAGTTTTGCCGGTGAGCCGGATGCCGTGGCTGAAGCGGCGTTTCGCACCATTCGCGTGGCGACCGATCTCATCGATCTTCGAACGCACGAGGGCGTGCATCCTCGTGTGGGGGCTACGGATGTCGTGCCCTTCGTGCCGGTGCGAGGCGCGACGATGCAGGATTGTATCCATCTGGCGAAGCGCGTGGGGCAACGGGTTGGAACAGAGCTGGAGATCCCGGTCTTCCTGTATGAACAAGCGGCCCCACACCGCGATCATGCCCCGCTCGAATCGGTCCGTCGAGGCGGGCTGCAAGGCCTGGCCTTCCGCATCGCCTCCGATCCGGACTGGGCACCGGATTTCGGTCCCTCCCACCTCCATGAGACGGCCGGTGCCATCGTCATCGGCGCGCGGCCTCCCTTGATCGCGTTCAATGTGAATCTCCGCTCGACGGACCTGGCGCTGGCTCGATCCATCGCGAAGGACATTCGCCAATCGAACGGAGGGCTGCCCCATCTCAAAGCCATCGGGGTGGAGTTGCCCAGTCGTCGAATGGTTCAGGTCGCCATGAATCTCACCGATTACATCATCACGCCGATCCATGTGGCGTTCGAAGCGGTCCGCACCCGTGCGGCCGCGCAAGGCGTGGCGGTCGCGGGGAGCGAAGTGATCGGACTGGTGCCTCAAACGGCGTTGGTTCAGGTTGCCGCGCAGAGCCTGTCGCTCGAACAGTTCAATGCCACGCAGGTATTGGAGACAAGGTTGGAGGCTCGGTTGTCAGGCAAGCAGGCCGATCATGTCCCGTCGCGCAAACAGGAACCGGTTGATCTGCAGGCGCAATCGCTCGCGGATTTTCTGGAGGCGGTGGCTGCGGCCACTCCGCTTCCAGCCGGCGGCACGGTTGTGGCCTTCGTCGGTGCGCTTGCTGCTTCGCTGGGGGTCATGGGGGCTCGACTGAGCAAGCAGCGAGCCGTCGAGCATCGGTTGAGTGGGATTAGCCGGAGGCTGTGCGAATTGATGCAGGCAGACGGCGAAGCCTATCAGCGATTTCTTCAGGCCACGGCACTCACGAAGTCAGACAAGACCCGTCCTGCCGTATTGTCCTCTGCACTCCATCTGGCGACGGAGATCCCGCTCGAAATCGCCGAACAGGCGACGGAGGCCGGAGTCCTTCTCCATGCCTGTTCAGCAGGAGTAAAGCCTCGGGTTCGGTCTGACATGACTGTTGGGTTCATGCTAGCGATTGCCGCGGCTGATGCGGGACGGCACACCGTCCAAGAGAATATAAAAATTCAACTCAATCAACGGCTTAAGAAGTCTCTTCTCGGCCGTATTGAGCAGATGACAATCCGTCTTGAGGAACTCAAGGGGCTATGCTACAGTACGCCCCTTCGTCAGGGTCGTGTTGACACGAGAGAAAAACCTGTACAGGCATCGCCTGGGAAAGTAGACAGACGGGAAGAATGGAAATCAAAGTCTTCAATAATAACGTCGAGAAAGCCCTCAAAGTTGCCAAAAAGAAACTCGCGGGGGAAGGCCTCTTCCGGGAACTGAAGCGTCGGCGGTTTTACGAGAAGCCGAGCGTCAGGAAGAAAGCCAAGGAGCGCGAGGCACAGCGTCGGCGTCAAAAATGGTTGGCGAAGCGTAAGCCAGAATAAGCATCTTCTACGGGTTCGCCCGTTCGGTTGATGGTATTCCTCCCAAGGCCTCCGTATTTTTTCCTTGTCCATGCGCCAGGATCATATCACTGCTGCGCTTCGCATCGTGAAGCGCGAGATTCGGCAGTGGGAGGAACCGGTCCTCGGCGTCGTGGCTCGCGAGTCGAATCGGGATCCTTTCCGTATTCTCATTTCCTGCCTGCTCAGCCTCCGGACCAAAGATAAAACGACCGGTGAGGCCAGCATCAGGCTCTATGCGCTCGCGCATCAGCCTGCCACGATGCTGACCATTCCGCTTCAGCAGATCGAGCAAGCCATCTATCCCGTCTGTTTCTACCGGACGAAAGCCAAATCCATTCATGCGATCTGCCGTCGGCTGTTGGACGTCTATGGAGGCGCCGTTCCCGATTCCATCGAGGAGCTGGTTACGCTGTCAGGAGTCGGCAGGAAAACGGCGAATTTGTTGGTGACGGTCGCGTTTGGGAAACCAGGCATCTGTGTGGATATTCATGTCCATCGGATCAGCAATCGGTGGGGCTACGTAAAGACGGAGACGCCGGAGGAGACCGAAGTGGCGCTACGCAACAAGCTTCCCGCGCAACATTGGATTACCTTCAACGATCTGCTTGTCCCCTATGGCCAGCACCTTTGCCAGCCGGTCTCGCCGTTCTGCAGCAAGTGCAAACTCACAGAGTATTGCGATCGGGTTGGAGTGAAGAAGTCGCGATAGGCGAGCACATGGCTCGTTCCCGCGGGCTGCTCAAAAATCCGTCCAGCAAGGCCGCAGCGAGTGAAGGCCCGAGGCGTACCCGGAGGGTACGTTGAGGGGCTGAACGATGCGACCTGCCTGTGCGAAGCCGCTTCGGCGAAGGCAGGGAACGAAGCTGGGGGGACTTTTTGAGCAGCCTGTTAGATGAAGAGCGTCGTTTCCGCGCCAGATGTCAGGTTGATGATGGCAGGGAGTCCCATGACTTCGTCGACATTCTTTGTGACGGCGGCATTGTCCACGCCCATATATTCGAGCCCGGCGCTGCAGGCGATCAGACGAAACTTCCCGACGTGTTTTGCGTCGTGAAACATTTCCGAAATCTTCGGGACCTTCTTCTCTTTCAATAATCGAGCGACCTCGTCTGCCGATGACGCATATTCCGGCGGAAAGTCGATCACGTCGATGTTGCCCTCGGCCAGTTTCTTGATCGTCCAGAACAAGAGAATCACGATCACGTCTTTCCCCATCGCCGCGGCCGTGAGCCCCAGGGTTGCGACCTGGTGCAGCGTATCGTAGGTGGCGTGATGGGCGAAGATGACGAACTTGGGTTGGGGTGGCATCGGTGGTCGCTATTTCTTTGGGGCGCGCGCTTTGACGCTGTTCACATAATCGGCAATGGC
>JANYAJ010000125.1 GCA_025361385.1 Nitrospira sp. | reverse complement strand
TGCGTACGCGCGACCTGACCCAAGCGCCTCCAGCACCGCGGGCATGGTTCGTTCTTTGACCAAGAGCACCGTGACCAGACGATTCAGATCCTTCCCGGCATCCTTCAATCCATGAAACGCCAACTCCCCGATCAACACCGGAACCGGCCGCTGCTCATCTGTCGGCAATTGAAGCAATCGATCCCAGAGCTCACCGGGCTTGTTGATGGTTCGCTCATCCTGATAGAGCCCGCCGAAACCGGTATACCCGGTCGTCTGCAGCAACGATTCGGGGTGAGCCTCCGTCTTGACGGTGACCCTTCCCAAAAGCCCGAATCCATATTCATGAAAGTCTCGCGCTTCCGTCATCGACCAAAACGACAATCCACCCTTGTCCGTCACATCATCGATGAGGGCCTGATAGGGACGGTACCCCAATCCTGCGTCATAGGAACTAAACGCCGGCTGACTCAACGGCCAGGCATTGGCCACCAGCGCCACGGCCAAGACGATCAAGACCACGGAAACCATTCGCCGTGGGAATCGCCGGTCAGCCGCAGGCCGGAAGGGTCTCCAGAGCCAGACGGCGGGAACGACCAACAACATCGGCGCGCCATTCACCGCCCCTCGCCAATCGAAAGTGTAGGATCCCGGGTTCCCACTTGCAGGAAGGGACCGGTAATCTTCCGGCTTGTTCAGGCCGAGCACCAGGAGGTTGCGTTGAGCATTGTGCATCGTCAACGTGCGTTCCGCGAGAGAACCAGTCCAATAGTAATAGGGTGCGACTTCAACCCCGGGAACAATGATGACGGTCGGATGACGGCGCTGCGCAGCTGCGATCTCATCGAGATACCGTTCAATCCCATACTCCAGCACGGAGGGAACACTCACTCGTTGTTTCAGGATACCCCGCAAGGGCCAGAGTCCATACTCATACCGCAGCGAGAAATTATCGGTCAGCAGCAGCACATCCAGGCCGAGCTGTTCCGCCCTTGCCGCCAATGCGTCAACCGTCATATCGCCGGTACTGGCAGTACTATGGACATGGAACGTCGCCAACAGTTGCTGTCGCTCATCCGACGCATCGACGCGCCCAACCAGGCAACAGAGTACGACCGCTATCGCCATCAATGGCAGCATCAACTGCCCGGCTGTTCTCATCTGTCTCTCTCGCTTACCCATGATCCGTGAGCGTCTTGGCAAAGATGGATTCGATGGCATGCACCATGGAGAGCGACCCATATCGGCTATCCACGCTGCGGCTCGCCGCGACGCCCAACTGCCTGGCCCACTCCGGTCGATCGAGCAACCGGCGTAACGCCTCTGCCAATATACCGGCATCGCCGGGCGAGACCAGCAGGCCGGTGCGTTCGTGATCGATCACGGCCGGAATACCGCCGACGCGGGAAGCAATCACCGGAAGTCCAGATGCCATGGCTTCGATCAACGCACGCCCCATCCCTTCATTGAGCGAGGGCAAGACGAACAGATCCATTCCCGCGAGGCAGATATCGACATCGTCCCTGTGTCCCAAGAAATGTACGGCATCGCGGAGACCGAGCGATTCCGCTCGCTGTCGCAATGCTTCCTGCCTGCCCCCACTCCCGACGATCACGAGATGGAGGGAAGGAACATCCTGCTTTAATTTGGCAACGGCTTCGATCAAATGTTCATGGCCCTTAATATCGGTGAGCCATCCGACCGATCCGATGACCAGCGCATCCGCAGGGCAACCGAACCAGTCCGGCAGTTGTTTCCCACGAGCCCTCGCTCGTCCGAACTTCTCACGATCGATCCCGCTCGGCACGACAGCGAATCGGTCTGCCCTGCCGACGGCACGATCGAGGTGGTCCTGCCGCTCCGCGTCCGTCAATGCGATCAGACGGTCTGTGATCACGCTCAACCCTCGTTCGATCTGCAGAAACAGCCATGACCGGAAGGGACCGAAATGGCCGTAGAACACATGGCCATGCGGCGTATGGACGATGACGGGCACCCTCGCCAACCAGGCGGCCATTCGCCCCAACAGGCCTGCCTTCGACGTATGGGTATGGACCAATGCCGGCTGCTCCCGCCGGAAGAGGCCAATCAATTGCCACAAGACCTGAATATCTTTCAGCGGGTGAACGGCTCGCGTCAGAGAAGGCAGCAGCAGCCAACGAACTCCGGCCTGATCAAGCCGCCGGCAATTCTCCTCTGTCGCAGCCTGTCCACCTTGCGCGTCCCACGATCCCGGATAGCCAGCCACCACCAGCGGCTCGAACTGCGCAGGATCATGACCGAGGGCCGTCAACATCGTGTTCTGCGCCGAACCACCATAGTCGAGGCGCGTGATCACATGGATCACCTTCCTCGCCCCAGTCATCTGTCCGTCTTTCGAACCAACGGCAAAGAGACGATCCAAATGAGCCGTATGGGCATCCCAGTTGAAGCGCCGTTCGACGACCTCCCGGCCTTTGTTCGAAAGACGCTGCCGCTCGCCAGGCTGTTGCCGGAAGCGCGACAGCCATAATCGTAAGGTCTTTGCGAGAGACTCTCCGTCTGTCCCTTCCGTCACCAACAGCGGATCGACCGTACTCAGTACTTCTGGAATCGCGCCAACTGGTGTCCCGATCACCGGGGTTCCACAGGCCAGCGCTTCGACCGTGACCAGGCCGAACCCTTCGAGCTGCAGCGTCGGCATCACGACCAAGTCAGAAGCCTGGTAGTACTTCGCCAACAGTTCCTCCGGCACGAACCCAAGCAGCTGTACGGAATCTTGCAATCCCTTGCTGCGAATCAGCTCCTCCAATCGCGGGCGGAGCGGGCCGTCCCCACCGATCAGGAGTAGAAGGTTCCGCCGCTCCTCCCCGAGAAGCGTCATGGCTTCAAGCAGATGTTCCAACCCCATGCGAGAGACCAGATTGCGCACCGTGAACAGTACCCTGCGGCTCTCGGGAATTTTCAGCTCTCGCCTGACTTCGTCCCGATCCTCTGCCGGATAGAACATGGCAAGATCGGCTGCACCAGGGACCACCGTAATGTCCTTCGGCGCAATGCCATGAGCGGCCATGACCTGCCGCTTCATGAATTCGCTCAAGACCACCACATGATGACAGCGGCGCATCACCAATCGTTCAATCCACCGTCTGGCACGCGCGCTCAGCTTCCGTCTGACCCGTTCCAATGTTGAAGGCGCCCGCTCCGCCCTCGTGAGATATTCCTCATGCGCCAGCGAATGACAGACATAGACCCAGCGGCCAACCGCGCGATAGCGAGACAAGATCGGACCGAGACCAGCCAATGATTGATGAATGACCCCGACATCAATAGGACCGGGCTGCCGCATCAGATCGAAGACGCGCAGGGAATTCTGGACCGACGACCAGACAAAGGCCGGCTCGCTGGTTCTGGTCACGGGATAGCGCCGTTCAATCACGTTGCCGATCGAAAACGTCTCCTCGGCGGACTCGCAGGGAGCCCGCACGATGACGCGCACGTGATGGCCCAGCTTCGCAAGGCCCAACGACTGCTGCCGAAGAACCCGCTCGGCGCCGCCGATCACCCGCTCGATCGTGACCTCTGAGAACAGAACGACGTTCATGCCGCTCCCACTCCCATCGTCTGGTGAGAAACAGGCTGCGCCACCTGCCGATGCCACAGTTCCAACACCATGAGCGCATAAATCTGATCGGTGAAATTTCGTCTCCCGCTCTGATGCTCGGTCAGTAACCACTGCACATAGGAAGGATTGACATAGCCTCGCCGGCGAATCGCCTCATCGGATAGCAGATCCCGGCTCATCTCGCGTAGATCCTCCCGCAGCCATCGCCCAAGCGGCAGCATGAATCCTCGCTTCGGAGCAGAGACAATACTGCTCGGCAAGAGGTCTCGCAGGGCAGACCTCATGAATCCTTTCAGCTTCCATCCTTGCAGTCTCGTGGCAGCCGGCAAGGAACAGGCAAAGGCCAACAGATGGTGGTCGCAAAACGGCACTCGAAGTTCGAGTGAATGGGCCATGCTCATCCGATCGCCCATCCTCAACAGATCGTCCGGTAGATAGGTCTGCAGATCGACACCCATGGCTCGATCGGCCGGCTCATCAGACGGCCATTGATCGAACAGACTCCTGAGATTGCGGAGCGCCGAGCTATCGGCGACGACTGTACGCAGTCCCTCAGCCAACAACGGTCCATTCCATCCGGCTGGTTGAAACGTCGTCCAGCGGAGATATTGCTCATGGAGGGGACGGTTGCCATCGAGCAAAAACCGTTTGAGGCGGCCGAGGGCATTGCGGCTCCCTGAGCCATCGGACAGAGACTCCGCGCGAGCGGCGATCCACGCACGCATCGCCACGGGAAGCGTGGCATAACGAGCCGCCACACGCATCCCGAGATAGCGGGGATACCCGCCGAAGAGTTCATCCCCGCCAATACCGGACAGCGCCACCGTCACGGACTGTCTGGCCACCTCGGACACCAGATAGGTGGGGATGGCGGACGAGTCGGCGAATGGCTCCCCCATGCCGGCCACGACGCGAGGCAGCAGCGACACCGCATCCGGACGCAACAGGGCTTCCGTATGGTCTGTCCCGAAGTGCGTTGCAAGGAGCCTGGCGGCCTTGAGCTCATTGTACGATTGGTCTTCAGGCGCCTCGTACCCGATGGAAAACGTTTTGATCGATCCAGGAATGACCTCGCGCATACAGGCCAGGATCGACGCAGAGTCCAGCCCACCGGAGAGAAACAAGCCGAGCGGGACGTCGCTGACCAAGTGAGCCTCTACAGAATCACGAAGCCTGCTCAGAAATTGGTCCCGCTGGTCGCCCTGCTGAAACTCGGCCTGGCGAAGGACCTCTTCCTCAGGACGGTAATAACGCCAGAACTCCAACCGGCCCCGCACAATCTTGAGGGCCTCGCCCGGTCTGAGCTGATAGACCCCTTCCACCATCGTATCGGGGCCCGGCACATAGAGCAGCGACAGGAAATCTGCGATGGCCTGCGGACGAATCCTCCAATCCGGCAGACCTTCCAATAGCGACGGGAGCTCCGACGAAAAGAGCACGCGATGCGCAGCGCCTTCGCGCCCCGGTTGAACGGCATAGTAGAGGGGTTTGATCCCCAAACGATCGCGGACCAGCAAGACGAGCTCCCGCTCTCGATCCCAGATGGCATAGGCGAACATGCCTCGCAGCCGATAGACCCCCTCTGGCCCCTCCTCTTCATAGAGATGCACCAGGACTTCGGTGTCACAATCAGACTGAAAGCGATGGCCTTTCCGGATCAACTCCTCGCGCAGTTCGCGATAGTTGTAGATCTCCCCGTTTAAGACCGCCCAGACAGAACCGCTCTCGTTTCTGACCGGTTGATGGCCGCCGTGCGGATCGATGACCCGTAATCGCCGCGCACCCAATGCGACGCCTGCGGCAGAATGCATCCCCTCATCGTCAGGCCCACGATGGACCAGGCGGGCGAGCATCCGCTCAAGCAGGACCGGATCGTTGTCGCCCACAAGGCCACAAATACCGCACATAAAATGAGGACTCCCATGAAACGTGGCTACCGACTCTTCTCCGCTACAGCTCGCTCCCGCCGGTCGTACTCGTCCCGCTCCTTCTGGTGCCTCGGCGAGACCTCCTGAGGCGGCACATCCACCGGCTCATACCGCATATGTTTGGCCGAGCCCACCGAGGTGAACATCGAACGCACCCCGAGTGTGGCCAATG
>JANYAJ010000202.1 GCA_025361385.1 Nitrospira sp. | reverse complement strand
CAGACACAAAGAGGGATACCACCGCGAGGCTGGCTGTCTTCGTCATATGCATCTCCTTTGGTGAAAGTGGGGGTGGAAACGGCCGCATCATAGCAAATATTCAGAGTACTGTCTTTGGGAATATGATGCATACTCCCTAGGTTAGGCGAAAGGGATGGGCTGGAGGTGGGGAGAAGACTGACAGAATGTCTTCCTTCTCGCCTCGTGCCTCTGGCCCCTTGCCAGGAGTCCAGGCTAATCGTAATCCACGTGCATGAGACAGAGACCATGAGGCGGGGCAGTTCGGCCTGCAGCAGACCGATCTCTGGCCCTCAGGACTTCCGAGAGACTGTCAGGGGTTCGTTTACCCAGTCCCACGTCGACGACCGTTCCAACCATCGCGCGAACCATGTGCTTCAGAAACCGGTCGGCATAGGCTTCAATCAGAATCTGGTCGTGATGGCGAATGACCGAGAGTCGTTGCAGATGACAGATGGGGTCGGTGTTGTCTGTCAGACTGCCCTCGAAGGAAGAAAAGTCCTGTGTTCCGATCAAAGCAGTGGCAGCCTGTCGCATGGCTGCCTCATCCAGCGGTCGGTAGATATGCCAGACGAAGGCACGGTCGATGGCGGGTTTGGCTGAACGGTGGAGGATACGATAGGTGTAGAGCTTACCGCGTGCGCTATGTTGCGCATGAAAGTGGTCGTCCATGAGGGCGGAGGATCGAACGGCAATATCTTTCGGCAACACAGCATTGAGTGCCCGCATCCAGTTGGGTGCAGTCCATTCCAGTCCCGTACGAAAACTGGCGACCTGTCCGAGCGCATGGACGCCAGAGTCGGTGCGGCCTGCGCCAATCACGGAGACCGTGGCTTGACTAACTTGTTGTATGGCCTGTTCGACGGCCGCTTGGATCGTGGGTTGGTCTGGTTGGCGCTGCCAGCCGGCGTAGCTGGTTCCGTCGTATTCGAGGACTAACTTTACGGTAGGCATGGAGGTCGCAGCGAAGGCGGCGCGGAGATCATCGTTCGGACAGCTTTGCAGAGGTGAGGAACGACTTCACGCCTTCTTCCAGCGCTTCTGCCACACGGGTGGTGAAGAGGCTGGTTCGGAGCAGCTCCTCTTCAGACGCATTCGAGATAAAGGCGATTTCTGCCAGGATGCTGGGCATGCTGGTGTAGCGGAGCACGTAGAATGGTGCCGTCTTCACGCCGTGGTCGACGAGGGGATAGTGACCGTTCAGGTTCGTCACCATGGCTTCCTTGGCCGTCCAGGCGAGTTCGAGGGATTCTTCGATCTTCTTCGCCGTCAAGAGATCGGCCACGAGATATTCCCATCCCACGCCGGTGCTGTTCAGCGGGGTGCCATTTTCACGGGCCGCGACTTCGAGCGCCCGTTGGTCCTTGGCCTGCCCGAAGTGGTAGATCTCAATCCCCTTTACGGAGCGTTGGGGGTGCGAATTCACGTGTATCGAGAGGAAGAGATCAGCATCCTGACCATTGGCAAACTTCGCCCGGTCTTCCAATTCAATGAACTGGTCTCGTTCACGGGTCATGAGTACGCGGATTCCTGGATGCTTGCTTAAGAGATCGCGCAGTTTCAACCCGACTTTGAGCGTAATGTCTTTTTCCTCCGTCCCACGCTGCCCATGGGCGCCAGGGTCTTTTCCCCCATGTCCAGGATCAATCACGATGGTTTTGAAAGATTTGCTTCGTGGCTGAACCGGTTGAATGGGAGCGGGAAGCGGAGGGGCCTGCTCTGTTGGTGGCTCGCTCGCTTGAGTCGGCAAGGCTTCCCTGGGCGGCACGACATCGATGACAAGCCGTGGAGGATTGGCGAGCGTGGTGACGGTATAGCTATGGAATAAGCCTGTAGGGAGAGAGACTTCAACCGATCGTTGAGATGATTGCGTGATGATAAATGGCTTTGCAAGCCTGCCGGTTGCAATCTTCGTCTTCGCTGAAGGACTCAACGTGGCATTTGGAATCGTGATGGTCACTCCTTCAGCCTGGAGGAGTGGGTACTTGCTGGGACGAGCCTTTGCGTCGAGATCGAGGACAAGTCTCGTCAATCCCGGTGAGCTGGCCGTTCGGAGATTGCGAATCGTCGTCAGACCGGGGGGGCGTGGCGCCAGTCGTACTTGAGAGGACTGAGCCCGCTTGGCCTTCGACTGAGATTCATGCGGGGCCTCACTCGTTGCCGCAACGGCATGATCTGGCTGACACAGTGTGAGGGCAAGACTTGGGAGGACGAAGAGTCCGGCTAGAAAGATGATGGTGAGGATGCGCCACGGGGCTGATCGCATGGGTATTCACTGCCTGTGAAGGGATATAGAGTTTTTTCTCAGATGCGGGAGTCGTTGTCAAGGGGATTGCCCGTACCAGCATCTATTCGAGCAGATTGACAGCAGGCGGCACGAGCAGTAGGGTCTTTGGCATGGCACTTCACTTGATCGTGGATGGCTACAATCTTCTGGCTCAGACTGGCCGGATCGGTGGCGGCGCAAGCCTGCATTCTGAAATGGCACGCGAGGCCTTCTTGCGCGACTTGGCGGCCTATCGCCAACGGAAGTCCCATGCGATTACCGTGGTCTTCGACGGGTGGCAGCAGGGCTGGGGGACGGAACGGCGTGAGCATCGGCTGGGGCTTGAAGTGATTTTCTCTCGGCGCGGAGAGAAAGCTGATCAGGTGATCCAGCGTCTGGCATCTGAGTTCGGGGCCGATTGCGCGGTGGTGAGTTCCGATCGTGAGATCGTCGACTTTGCGAGGGCGCAAGGCGCGTTTGTGATGAAGGCTCAGGAGTTTCTCGGGAAACTGCAAGGGCCATCGAGCATGACCGGCGCATCTCCGCACAAAGAACTGGATACAGGAGAGGACTTGCGACCGAAGCGAGGTCTGGAGAAGCGCGGGAATCCCCGGAAGTTGCCCAAGGCCCAGCGGCAGCGCAGCCGGCAGCTCAAGCGATTTTGAACAGGCGTTTCGCGTTGTCGGTCGTGATGCGCCCGATGGTTTCGACCGACATGCCTGGCACATCGGCATGCAGCTCCGCCAGTTTGTGCGCAACGAAGGACACATAGGCCGGTTCGTTTCGTTTCCCGCGGTGCGGGATCGGTGTCAGGTAGGGGCAGTCGGTTTCAATGAGCAGCCGGTCCAATGGGGCCGTCTTCGCGATGTCTCGAAGCATCGTTGCGCTCTGAAATGTGAGAATACCGGAGAACGAGAGGTAGAATCCTAAATCCAGCGCATCCTTCGCCAGCCAGGCATCCCCTGAGAAACAGTGAAATACCCCGCCGATCTCTGACGCCTTCTCTTCTTTCAAAATTGTAATCGTATCGTCCTGGGCCTCTCGCGTGTGAATGATCACCGGGAGTCTCAGCTCGCGTGCGAGCTGGATCTGTTCGCGGAATCGCCTGCGCTGTTCCTCAGGCGAGGAATGATTGTAGTGGTAGTCGAGGCCGATCTCGCCGTAGGCAACCACTTTGTTGCTCTGAGCAAGACGCCGAAACGCATCATACCAACCATCCTGAATATGTTTCACTTCATGCGGATGGACGCCGATGGAGGCATAGACGGAGGGGTGCTGTTCTGCCAGCGTCACGGCCGCCTGGCTGGTTGCCAGATCGCAGCCGATCGTGACGAAGGCCTCGACGCCGGCTTCCCTGGCGCGGGCGATCATCGCCTCGCGATCCTCATTGTAGCGGGCATCGTCCAGATGGGTATGGGTATCGAAGAGCATACAGGTCTTTCGGTAAAGCGTCGATTGCGCTGAGGGCAGAGGTCTGGCTAGGCTGGTTTGGCCGAAATCGTGTTGGCCAGTTCATTCAAGAGGGCTTCGGTCTCGTCCCAGCCGAGGCAGGCGTCGGTGATGGACACACCGTGGGTGAGGGAGATGCCTTGTTTCCAGGTTTGTTTGCCCGGGTTCAGATTGCTTTCGATCATTAAGCCCATGATTGATTGGCGGCCTTCACGGAATTGCTTGATCACATCTCGGGCGACGAGGCCTTGGCGATTATGGTCTTTGTTGGAGTTGTCGTGCGAGCAGTCGATCATGACGGGGCGGGCGATGCCTTCCCCTGCCACAGCCGCTTCGGCTTTGGCCACATGCTCGGCGTCGTAATTGGTTTTTCCTCCACCGCCGCGGAGGACGATGTGCCGGTCTGGGTTGCCCGCCGTCTTGATGATCGACGTTTGTCCCTCGGCATTGATCCCGAGGAAGTGGTGCGGGGCGCGCGCTGACGTCATGGCATTGACCGCGACTTGCAAGCTGCCTTCTGTTCCGTTTTTGAAGCCGACCGGCATCGAGACGCCGCTGGCGATTTCCCGATGCGTCTGGCTTTCTGTGGTGCGGGCTCCGATGGCGGTCCAGCTGATCAGGTCGGCAACGTACTGGGGGCTAATGGGGTCGAGCAATTCGGTCGCGCAGGGCATGCCGGATTGATTAATCTTCAGTAAAATCGTTCGGGCGAGTTCCATACCGGTCGCAATATCGCAGGTGCCGTCCAGGTGAGGGTCGTTGATGAGACCTTTCCAGCCGACCGTCGTTCGAGGTTTCTCGAAGTAGGTGCGCATCACGATCAGGAGTTGATCGCGCAGAGCGTTGGCGACAGGTTTCAGCTTGGCGGCATATTCATAGGCGGCTTCCGGATCATGGATCGAGCAGGGACCGACAATGACAAGCAGGCGCTCGCGGTCCTGCCCATGGAGGATATTCCGGATGGCCTTTCTGGTTTCCACCACGAGGGCAGCCGCTTGGTCGGTAATCGGGAGCTTGGTCTTGATCTCGCGTGGGGAAGGCAGCGGTTTGATTTCAATGATATGTTGGTTGTCGAGAGGTCTCTGCATGGTTCTGCCTTTTCTCACCTGAGAATTGCCGTCGAGCACATGGCTGGGACGCTATGTGCTCGACGGGCTCTGAATATAGCTGATATTGCAGGGAATATCCACAGGCGGAGATCCCTGAAGGCTGGAATGCTCGGCTGGGCACCCAGTCCGTTGTTTGACAAGCCGCGCACGCCTATGGTACTTAGCTCGCCCTCAATGACTCTCCCCACGTCCATACTACGTCTGCTCTGTATCCTACGGGGTACTGTGGCGGTCGGCCTTGTCCTGCTTTTGCTGGCCATTGCTCCGTTCGCCGTGGCGCAGGATGTTCATCACGAGTTGGCAGCGGCCGACCACCACGATGGGCACGAGCATTCCGATACCGACCTCTGTCAGTGGGTGCAGCATCACACGGCCGGCTCTCTCGACGTGGGTGCCCCGCTCCTCACGGCCTGTGAGCTCGTTAATGTATTTGAGTTTCCGGCTGATTCAGTTCTTCTTTCTTTCGAACTATCCACTCCTGGTCCTTCTCGCGCTCCTCCCTGCAGTTAGTCACGTCGATTCACTGTGCGCCATCTTTCGACGGTTGTCGTCGATCAGCCCGTTCAGGGGGTGGTGGCGTCGTATTTCATGTGATTGCTGGAGGCTTCATGCGACCTGTCGGGTGGCATTTCATTATTTGTGCGGTCTGTCTCTGTGCCAGTCTCACGTTTGTTCATCAGGGTTATGTCGCAGCGGCTGAGCCCACTGTGATCACCGGATCTGTCCAGAATCAGGATCTTCGGCGAGTGGGGCAGGTGCTCGTCGAGGTGAAAAATCAAGAAGGAGCAGTGGTAGCGACCGGGGTTTCTAACGGTGTCGGTGAGTTCAGCATATCCGTCCCCGCCGATGGCACCTATTCGCTTAGCGCCGTGCAAGATACCTATCGCAGCGAATATATCGTCCTGAAGATCGGGACCGATGTTCTCAACCCCATCATCTTAACCCTATCCAAGACGAGGGAGATCGCACTGGAAGTACGGTCGCCCCTCGCATCGATTCAATATAAGGCGTCGAGTGAAACCTACTCGGTGAGCAGAACGGACATTGAGGAATTGCCGCGTGGCAATAATGTCGAGCTTCAGGATGTGCTGATCACGATTCCGAGTGCCGTCTATGGCGCGCTCAAGCAAGTGCATATTCGACAGGATCATGCGAACCTCCAGCTCCGAATCGATGGCGTGCCGATTCCCGATACGGTGTCATCCACGTTCTCCGATGTGATTGCGCCGCGAGCCTGGGAACGGGCGGATATCATTCTCGGCGGCATGGAAGCTCAGTATGGGAACAAGACGGCTGCGGTGCTGGATATCACGACGAAGAGCGGCACCAAGCCGGGATTCGGGTCCGCCCAACTGTTCGGCGGGTCGAACAACACGGTCAATCCGTCGTTCGAATATGGGGGCACGATCGGCGAGAAGTTTCGGTACTACGTGCTGAACAGTTATACCTCGACGAATCGAGGCATCGAGCCGCCGACGCTGGGCCATTCGATTTTTCATGGGCAAAGCGAACGGAATCAGACCTTCATCCGCGGTGACTATCAGCACGACAATACGAACAACTTTTCATGGGTATTCTTGAACGCCGTCGCGAAGTATCAGATTCCGACATTGCCGGGACGCGCGCTTGACCCCAGTGGACAGATGCTGCCGCTGCTTCAGGCGAGCCGTCCAGGGTTCACGCCGGTGGCATCCCTGGCCATCGACGAAAACCAACAAGAAAATAACCAATATGGGCACATGGTCTGGCAGCACGATGTGAATAGCAGTAATTTCTTCAGCTTCTCCGGCTATGTTCGCCATACCAGCGCCACCTTTCGGACGGATCCGTACAACGTCCTCGCCTACACCGCCGATCCGACTGCATCGTTCTCTGCTGGGAGCCAGGATCGGAGCGCCTATTCAAGTGGAGTTCGACTGGATCACACCTACATTCCAAGCAAAGAGCATGTGCTCAAGGCCGGATTTCAGATCGATCGGACGCAGACGGTGAACAAGACGAGACTCTTCACATTTGCGGATGATGGGGCGGGAAACCCGACGGGAGAGGTGCTGAGTCTCAACGCGGACAATCGGCTCATTGGCTGGCGCCAGGAATTCTGGATTCAAGATCAGTGGAGCCCGAATGATCGCTGGACCTTCAACCTCGGCGTACGGGGTGATGCGGTGCAGTATCAGCGCGATGAGGGGCAAATCAGCCCGCGGGTCGGGGCTACCTACAAGGCCGATCCAGCCAATGTGTTTCATGTCTTCTACGGACGGCAGTTTACGCCGCCGAATCTCGAAGCCATTTCCTTTGCGAAACTCAATACCGCCGGCACGAAAGCCGCGCCGGATGATACGACGAACAATACGGTTCGGGCCGAGCGCGCGCACTACTTCGAGGTCGGCAGCTACCACGCGCTCTCACGCTGGGCGACCGTGCAACTGACCGGCTACTATAAGCTTGCGCATTTTCTGTCCGACGCGGGCCAGTTCGGCACCACGCCCTTGTTGAACTACTTTGCTTTCGAACGGGGTTGGACCAGAGGTATCGATGGCGCATTGAAGCTCCAAATCATGGAGAATCTGACCGCACGCGGGAACGTGGCTTGGGGGCAATGTAAGGGCTATGGACTCCAATCTGGCCATTTCCTGTTGGATCAAAAGGAAATCAACGATATCAATTCCCCGGGCGGGGTGTTTTGCGACCACTCACAGACGCTCACAAGTTCGGGAGTGGTCGCCTATCGCTTCCAGGAGCGCACGACTCTTACAGGCCAGATGTTGTTTGCCTCGGGGTTGCGCACGGCGGAAGAGGGGGGCAAGACCAATTCGACCCATAGCCCCTCGTACACGATCTATAACATGTCCCTTACGCATGTGATTCCGCTTCCCTGGGACGGGCAAAAGTTTCTCGTCGGGTTCGATGTGGTGAATCTGTTGGATCAAAAGTATTTCATCAATCAGGGAGGGGGGAACATCGGATTGGGTGTGTCTCACGCGGGGATGCCACGGTCGTTCTTCTTCCGCGGCCAATGGTTCTTCTAGATGGATGCTGAAACGGGCCATCAACTGCGTTCTCGTCTCGCACGAATCCTCAACGTACCCCAAAGGGTACGCCTCCGGTTCGTGCGTCGCCTGCGGCCTTGTTGCCTGGCCCGTTTGAGCATCCGGCAGTCAATAGGGTAGGATGCGCACATGATGAAACCATTTCTTGCGATAACCTTCGCGGTAATATTGGCCTGGCCGGTCGCTGCGTTTGCGATGCCTGGTGATGAGGCGACGCATGCGGACGATCATCAGGAAGATGTGCTGGAGCTTCCTGAGGTCCATGTCCATGGCCTGCCGCTCAATAAGGATCAACAGCTCGGACCTGTTCCCAAAGCCACGCCCTGGCCGACCGTCCCTCCTGCTTTGGATGGCAAAGAACTCGATGATTGGATGAAGGCGCGTATGTTGATCTCCAAGGATGGGAAGGTGACTGTGGTAGTCCTGGAGCCGGCTAGACATCGTGAACTCACCATCGCCGGGATGGCGGCGTTGAATAAGTGGACTTTTGATTCCCAGATGAAAGGCGATGAGCCGATCGATGGGGAACTCACCGTGCGGATCCACTTCCGCAGTAAATAAATGTTGGAAGGCTAGAGGCATGTGGCGAAAGGAGATTAGGTGAAGCAGGCAATCCCTCTCGCCTCCGGTACCCTATGAGCTGGGACGAATCCCTCTTTCGCGTCATCAACGGTCTTGCCGGTCAATCGCCTTGGGTCGACCAAGTCGCGCTCTATTTATCCAACTCCAGTCTGTTGTGGGTCCCCGGTATCTTGCTGACCGGCTATTGGTTATGGCTGTCCTGGCGAGAGGTCGTACTGGGGGCGCCGGTCCTGGCTGCGACGATTGGGATCGCCGACTTTCTCGGTGCCCGCCTGAAGCATCTGGTCGCGCGGCCTCGTCCCTGTATGTCGCTGCTGGATATTCAGCACGTGGAAGCTGCATGCGGAAAAGTGTTTAGCTTCCCCTCGAACCACGCGATCAATACTGCGGTCGCCGCGGCGTTCCTGCAGGTCTTCTATCCTCGTTCTGGCTGGGTGAGTTGGCCGTTGGTCGGGCTGGTCGGCCTCTCGCGAGTCTATATCGGGGCCCACTACGTGACGGATGTGCTGGGGGGCTGGCTGATTGGTGGATCGCTCGGAGCCGGCGCAGCATGGTTGCTGGCTCGTTACTCTCCTCTTCGCTTTTTACGGGGGAAGCCTACCGTCTAATTTTCTGTGTTCGTCTGGTTTTCCAGACAGTGTAAGAGCTCTGCTTGGCAACGTTCCTGATCGTACCCTCGCCCAATCAACACGATCGCGTGGTTCGGTTCATCGAGCAATGTGATCGGCGCAATGGTGGCGTTGCCTGGCGGGGCATATTGAAATTCTTGCAGCTCCGGCCCCTTGGCAAAGCGGAAGAATCCCTTCGCCCGTTCAAGTTCCGGGGGGAGGGTCTTCATCCAGCTCAGGAATCGTACAAGGTTCAACGGGCCTGGCAGCCGAACCGTCGTGGCGATGGGATGATAGGAGGCACGTTTGTTTGTCGGGGCTGATCGCGGTACGCCAAATTCTACATTGACTGTCGGCGCCGGCGATATCCGCGTGATCGGTTCGAGCAGCGCTGAGGGATCGACTCGGGCATGGCTGGTTTCCCAGACCCGCGCGTAGGGATTCTGGTTGACGATTGCGGCCTTGAAATTCTCCCAATGGCCGGCGACATAGAGATCTTTTTTGTTGAGGATCAGTTCGTCTGCGCAGCGGATCGACTGGGTGGTGACGAAGCCTCCCATGCTCTCCCGATCTGTGGGGATGGGATGCAGGAGGGCGATGACTTTTTCCAAATGTGCGAGCCGCGCGGTGTAGAGATCGGTGGCGCCATCGATGACTTCGGCCGGGTCGGCCATGCCGGAGCATTCGAGGATGATCACATCCGACTCGTAGTCCCGTACAAGTTGGGCGATCCCCCAGGATAAGTCTTCTTTCGTGTCGCAGCAGACACAGCCGCCGGCGAGGTTCATGACTTGTTGTGCGATGGTGCCTGCGCGCGGGCCGTCGATGCTCACCTCGCCGGCTTCGTTCATCAAGACGCCGGCTCGCTTGCCCTGGCTTTTCCAATGTTCAAGGAGCCGCATCAAGAGCGTGGTTTTTCCTGCGCCGAGTGAACCGCAGAGGATGTAGAAGGGGATGGACATATTCATTCCTGGTTGTCGAAAGGTCCTACGGACATCGTGGCGTGCATTCTACCGGTCACAAGGGATTCTGAACAACTCAATGATGGTGGGTGAGGGCTTCGAGCTCAGGATGCTGCGCGGCAAGCTTGGTCAGGTCGCAATGGACGTCGTCGGGATCGCAGCAATGCGTCTCCAATTGAATCGTCATGTGTTTGATGCCGAAATCGGAGGTAATCCGGTCGTGGATCGATCGCAGGAGCGCGTTCGTCAGGGTGGAATCATCGCCGTCGGTCAGCACATGGCAGGTAAGCATGATGAGGCGGGGCTCTACGGCCCAGATATGGAGATCATGGACATTCTTCACACCGGGTAGGGACTCGATTGTCGTGGCGACGTGGGACGCACTGATCGTGGGCGGCGTGGATTCCAGGAGCACATCGAGGGATTCTTTGAACAGCGGCCAGGCTCCATGGAGAATGGCGCCGACCACGAGGAGACTGATGAGCGGATCGAGCACTGTCCAGCCCGTCAATAAAATTGCTCCGCCGCTCAGCACGACACCGAGCGAGACCCAGGCATCGCCCAGCATGTGCCAAAAGGCGCTGCGGATGTTTAGGTCATCTTTCGCGCCATGCTGGAGCAGCAAGGCGATGCTGAGATTGGCCACAAAGCTCACGGCAGCAATACCCATGATCCACCCGCCATCGACGGGGACCGGATGCAGTAACCGCTTGAGTGCTACGAGGGTAATGCCGATCGCCGTTAGCACCAGGATAAACGAGTTGAGAAATGCGGCAATCACGCCGGCACGGTGATAGCCGAATGTGCGCGTTTCATTGGCCGGCTGCCTGGTGAGGATGTGGGCATACAGCGCCAGAAAGAGCGAGCCTTGATCGACGAGATTGTGGCCCGCGTCGCTCATGAGCCCGACGCTGTCGAGCAAGAAGCCGCCAATGAATTCAGCCGTGATAATCAGGGCATTCAGCGCCAGCGAGAGGTACAGGCGCGAGCGCAGATGTTCGAAAGAGACGAGAGAGCTCATCGGCTAGTGTCGCATGGCCAATGAGACAGGGCAAGCGTCCGGGCAAGTTGGAAATGGGGGTGCACTACCTTGTCGATTCTCCTTCGCCGAATACCCCGTAGCTTGTACGGGGATGAAGGCGGGGAGAACCCTCCGTAGCCTTGGCGAAGGAGGGGAGTGGCTTTGGAGAACTTCGCAAGACACCCCGCATCATGCTGCGGGGTGCTTCATTGAGCTGCGGTGAACTCCAGGAAGTATTGGCGTGGCAGGAAATTGTGCTCCCGGTCGAGCCGATATCCTACAGCGGTCAGTTCTTTGACGATGGTCTCACGAGAGACGAGGTGATGTTTGGGGAATCCAAGCTCGCCGGATCGTTCGTCGTGGTAGAAGTCGATGATGGCGACGCGCGCCCCTGGCTTTAGGGATGACTTGAGGTTACTAAAATATTTGGAGCGGTCCTCAAGATGATGGATGGTATTGCAGACGAAGAGGAGATCGACGGATTCGAACGGCAGCTTGGGATTATCCGGCTGCGCGAGGATGAACTCGGCGGAATAGGCGATGTGCATGTGGATGACGTTCTCTTTGGCATAGGCCAGCATCTCCGGCTCGATATCGACGGCATAGACCATTCCGGTTTCGGTGACCGCTTCGATGAAGCGGCGTGTGAAGTAACCTGACCCTGAGCCAAGATCGGCGACTGCCATGCCGGGTTTCAACCTGAGCGCCTCGATCACCGGGGACGGTTTCTGCTCGCGATCGCGCTCGGTACTATCGAGGTGCTCCAGGTATTGTTTGATATCGTCGGGGCGACGGTGCTGGTCTTGGGCTATCGCTGGCCCGGCAAGGAGCAGGTAGAGGCCGACTAGGAGGATCAGGTTCTTGTTCATGGTTGCCGGCTCCTCGGTGGCAAACGTTCGCTGAGTACGGGAAATTTTGCTTGGCCGATACCGAAGTTTCCGTTCGCGGGATCAGCCGCTACGACGCGCAGGGTGATCCCGTCCGGTGCATCGCTCGGGAGGGGGACGAAAAACGGCGCTTCGAAGCGCGCCCGATCGCTGTTGTAGAACAACTGGAGCCGTTCGAGGACCCGCTCTCCAATCATCAGCTCCCCGTAGATGTGGACCTTTCGCGAGTCCCAGTCACCGTGTGGGCGAACGAGCGCTCCGGACAAGGTCCGGACTGAGGCGCGCAGGATCACATCGTTTCTCGCGATCAACGACTCACCTGGTTGAGGATGTTCGATTTGGACGATGTAGCCATAGAGGTGGAGGACGATCCCGTCGTTCGTCGTGTCTTGCCCGGGCACGAGCCATACGGTCGTCGACGCGCGCTGGGACGATGCGGGGTAGGCGAGCGGTCCTTCCGCGGTCACCTCAACCAGCGTGGGACGGAGCAGATCGAAGGTTGCGGAGAACGCTGCAGCGGGCCGTGAGCTATAGTGCGGCTCCTCCATGAGCCGAGGCGTCCGCATGATTTGATTCTGGTCGCCGGCGTCGCCCTGCTGAATGCCGGTGGCCAGGATCTGTTTGGTGGTCACGTCAGTGATCGTGACCCGGGCGTTTCCGACCTCGCGGCCGAGAACCATCGATCCATGGCCTACGACGCGGACCAAGATGGTCGTCGATTGTGGTTCGTTCAGATGGAGACCGGGAGTGGGTTCTCCTTTAGCCTGGGTTGCGAGGCAGGGGAGGGGCATCAGCACAGCACTACAGAGGAGCAGTAATCTGATTGTGGCAACTGCCAGGTTCATTTCACCTTGGTGCCGGGGTCAACTTCCTCAAGGATGGTAGCCAAGCCACGGACTTCGCTATCGCCTGCGGCCAGGACCATGCCTTGCGATTCGATGCCCATGAGCTTCGCCGGCTTGAGGTTGGCGACGATGATGATCATTTTCCCGATCAGGGCTTCGGGCTCGTACTTCTTGCCGATGCCTGCGACGATCTGCCGTTGCTCACCGCCGACCGACACTTGAAGCTTCAGCAGCTTTTCCGACTTCGGAACACGCTCTGCACTGATGACCTTCGCGGTCTTGAGCTGAATCTTCATGAAGTCATCGATGGTGATCTGAGCGGGAGCGACTGGCGCTGCTGCTGGTGCTATTGGGGGCGCGACCTGTGCTGCGGCAGTGGCCGGAGCAGGCGTCGCTACTGTCGGCTGCGGGGGAATTACGGTGTCACTCACGGTTTTGGCTCCTTGTGGTTTTGATTCGATACGGGGGAAGAGGCCCTGGCCCTTGTGGATCTTGACTTCAGCAAGCGGCGTCTCCCATTGATAGGCCGTATGCGGTATTGGTTTTGAAAAGTCGAATGACAGGCCGAGTTGCTGGGCGAGTTGTCCCGCCGTGTGGGGCATGTAGGGATACATGAGTACAGAGAGTAATCGTAGCGCTCTCGATGCTGTGTTCAGCACGGTGTTGATGCGTGGTTGGTCTTCAGGATTCTTTGCAAGTTTCCACGGTGCCGCCTTATCGATGTATTCGTCACAGAGGCCGATGAGCTCCCAGATGGCCTGGAGGTTTTCGCGAAAGGCGAGCGTGCGATACCCCTGATCAATTCGTTCGGGAAGGCCTGTCGCGGTGGCAGCAATTCTGGCTTCAAGTTCTGGAAGGGCCGGCGTTCCGGCCGCGGGAATGGTGCCGTGGGCGAACCGTTCAATCATCGTCAATGTCCGGCTCAACAGATTGCCGATTCCATTGGCCAGGTCGCTATTGATGTTGGTCACCATCGCAGATTGCGAAAAGTCGCCATCCTGTCCGAACGGTACCTCTTTAAACAAGAAGTACCGGAACGCGTCGGCGCCGAACTCATCGATCATCTTGTTGGGGTCGACGACATTGCCCCGGCTCTTCGACATCTTTTCGCCATCGACCGTCCACCAGCCATGCGCAAAGATCGTTTCAGGCAGTGGGAGGTTCAGTGCCATGAGCATCGTCGACCAATAGACGGCGTGGGTGGTGAGGATGTCTTTCCCGACTAAATGAACTGACGCCGGCCAGTATCGATCTTGAGACGGAGCCGGAGGAAGATATTCTAATCCGGAGACATAATTGACCAAGGCGTCAAACCAGACATAGGTGACGTAGTCCTTGTCGAAGGGCAAGGCAATGCCCCAGGCGAGCCGTGACTTGGGGCGTGAGATCGAGAGGTCCCCGAGCTTCTGGGTGGTGAGAAACCCCAGGACTTCATTGCGGCGGGACTCAGGACGGATGAAGTCGGGATGTGCCTTGATGTGCTCGATCAGTTGATCTTGATATTGCCCCATCTTGAAGAAATAGTTGTGCTCGCTGATGCGTTCGACCGGTCGTTTGC
>JANYAJ010000114.1 GCA_025361385.1 Nitrospira sp. | reverse complement strand
GGATCTACATGTGTAGCCGATCGTTTTAATTTCGCAGCCACCCACGCCCACCGGCTAGCTTAGACTGGCCACTAGCCCAGCATTGTCTCGTCCTCAGCCGCTGAGCACCAGCTTTGGACCAGCCCGCTGTATCGCGCTCCGACCACCCCCGCGGGCCTCAGGTGGAGGAACGTCGCAGTTATTTAAGCTGCGAGTGCCAGTTCTTGATTGGCAGTTACATTTTCCCGGAGGATTTACGAGACCCCGAGAGCTCGACATGCACCGCTGACCTTAGTATCCCCGTCGATTCCGGTCGCCCCCTTTCTTGTTTGCGTGAAACGGAAGACGTGAGAGGAACCTCGCTCACATCTGAGGTACTCATCATACTGCACAGGTCAAGGGTTTGCTAGCGATGATGTGCGGAGGATCCTGACGTTCAGGAGAGGGTGCCCAGGAGAAATGCGACAACTGCCATCGCGCCGAGATATCCACGGACCAAGTGACCTCGTCCCCACGTCTCAATCGTCCCGCGAGTCTCTGGTCCAGCGGAATCCAGGGGAATGGTCAGCAGTTGTTATTGGTCGGTACCAAAAAGATGAGTGTGTACGGCCAGTTTGCGAAAATAATGAGGGTACCGGTCAGCCACAACCAGTTTCCGGTCTGACCGTAGGCGATGACTCCGACCACGGCCGTAATGGCCGCCAAAGATCCTTGCAGGTTGAATCCGCACTTGTGTAGCTTGGCTTCCACACGGTGAGCAAAGACCGATTCTCAAACTCCAAACGCACTGGCTGCCCCACCAGCATGATATAGAAGGTCGCTCCTGTGAATAGCGATGCAAGGACTAGCGCAAATAGACCGATAACCGTAGGCTCCTCCTTCTCATGCGTTCTTCGAGCAGGCCTGGGCTATATCCAGGGAGTATCCCGTAGCTGAGAACCGGTTTCTATCAGCTGCGCCGCTCAATCGGAAACTTCCGTTTCCGCCAGGCATCGAGGCCACCCTCGAGCGGACGGACGCGATGGACGCCTTTTTTCTTCAGCAGAAAAGCCGTGCGGGCACTGGAAACTTCGTTCGGGCAGGAGCAGTAGAGGATAATGTCGCGGTCACGCGGAATCTCGTGATGGCGATGTTCGATCTCCTCCATCCGAAAGTTCAAGGCACCGGGGATTGTTTCGGGATCCAGCTCCAGGGCCATCGGATGCCGCACGTCGACAATCGTGATGAGATCGCCGGCATCCATACGCTGCTTCAATTCATCCACGGTGATCTTCGCCATCCTGAGGTCTCGCATAAACTTCTGCCGGTGAAGGAACTTGTACGCGATAAACCCAACCAGGCCGACCCCGATGGTCGTGAGGAACCAGCCACCGGTCTGGTCGATGAGCAACGCAACTTGTTCTAGTTGATTGCTGAGGAGCGCGCCGATTCCGGCGCAGATCCCAACCCACACCAGCGCTCCGGCTGTATCGTACAAGAGAAACCTTCCGGCCCCCATGCCCACAATGCCAGCCAACGGAGGTGCCACCGTGCTGAATCCAGGAATGAACTTCGCGAAGAGCAGGGCACGCCATCCATGCCGATGAAAAAGATTCTCCGTATCCCTCACGCAGGAGTCCGGCTCCAGGGACATCCGGCACAAGAAGCCCAACACCTTCCCGCCCTTCAACCGGCCCAAGTAATACCAGGCGAGGTCAGGGGGAAGCGACGCAGCAACAGGAACCAACAGAGCGGTCACGACGCTCATCTTGCCGGCTCCTACGAGTGCGCCAGCGGCGATCAAGAGGGGAAAAGCGGGAATCGGCAGGCCCACCTGCTCGACAAAGACCACCCAGAACAGGACCGAGGCGCCGTGATCGACAAGAAACTGCGCTGTCGTCATACGGCAAACCCGTTCATGTTAGGCGCTCTTGAAGCGAGTGACCTTGGCAAACAGAATCGCGGCGAAGGGGAGGGCCAGACCTAACAACAACTGCACGATGAGGAGCGAGCCGAGCTGGCTGTAGTCGGCGGGAGTCTGAATCGCCCCTGAGGCTTGGTCATGAACCTCCCGCGTGACCACATAGATGTCATTCATATATTTGGTTCCAAGCTGACTCAACGACAAGGCCAAATTGGTGAACGACGCCATCACGGCAAAGAACGTGGCTTTCAGATTCGCGGGAGCACTGTTCGCAATCCAGGCGAGCATCGGAATCATCGAAATCTGACCGAGGGGCGATTCCAACGCCGTATCGATCAGCGCAATGAAGCGGGCATCGACCACACCTCCGGTCATACGCGCGGTCCACTCGTGCAAACCGTAGAACATGCTCACCACCGGGAGGGTCAACACCGTACCGATCACCGTGAGAAATCCCACCACATAGGCGATCGACCGCTCGGCCATGAAGCGGCGAAAAACAAACATGCCCGCCAGCGTGAGCGTGCTGCCAATCAGCGAGAGAATGGAGAGAAACTGTTGATCGAATTTGAGCTGATCGATCATCCACCAGGTCGTCCCAGGTCCCGTTCCTGGAATCGCGCGGAAGATAAAGACCACCACGGCTGTCCCGACCAGGGTGAATCGCTTGTCAGGCTCCAGCTCCCGCACCAGTCGGGACATCAAAAACAAGACAATGGCCATCGAGCCGGCAAACACAATTTCTTCGCTATAGGAGAAGCCGCCAAAACCGACCGTCAAAGTGAAGAGGACAAACCCGAAACTCCCGCCAAGAATGTACCAATTCGGCTTCGTCGGCTCGCTGGACGATTCCCGTGCATCGACCATTTGCCTGGCCTGCTCACGCGAGAAGCCCTGCTGAACAAGCTGTTGCCGATGTTGCCGCTGTAGCCACCAGGCTACCCCCAGCCCAAGAACTGAGACGAAGGGGATGACAAGCGCCATGAGATAGACCTGCTTATACAGCCGTACAATCTCTGCCTGTGGAAGCCCTTCTGTCCCGGTGAAAACATAGACGTTGATCATCGCCACCAGGATCCCGCCGCCGACAATCGCCACGCGGCCGAGCGTCTGCATCGTGGTATGCATGAGCTTCCTCGTCGGCTCATCGAACGGCTGCCCTCGCTCATCCACACGAGGCACGGCTTCGACCGTCATCGCGTCCGCCACCGCATCCTGGAGCACATATCCGATAGGAGCGAGGAGCGCGCTCATCACAAACCAGACCTCAGCTGGCAGAATCGCGGTCATCGCCTCGCGGGCGCCAATCAATGCCGCCATGATGGCCAGACTGGCGGCCAACAGCCCGGCTCCCAGTCCCACGAGCCAGCCTTTCCAGCGCCATAACAGATCGACCGTATGTCCGATGGGCATCTTCAACGCCCAGGGAATGCCGGCCCAGAAACCCAGCGCGGCAAGGAACGAAGCGGAAAGTCCCAGGTAGTCTTTGACGAAGAAGGTTCCGACAATACCGGTGAGGCCCGAGATGCCGTAGGCCAGGTAGACCATGAACGGCGGCAGGTACGAGAGCCGCATATCACGACCGAGGGAAAGAATATTCCGATCGACCCACTGGACCAGCCGCGTAAGCATCGCTATGACACCACCCTGGTGGGCTGGCGACGCTCGACCAACGCCTGCAACTTCGCGCGCATCTCATCAGCCGGTAACCGCGTCCGATCCCCATGCCCGGCCAGGATCCATTCGAAGGGATAGTCGAGGAGTTTCCTGATTGAATCTACCAGCACATGTTTTCTCCAGACCAGCCGGCTCGGAGCACCGAGCATCTGCTGCTCGGAGTCCCACCAGAGATGATCCCCCGTAAAGAGAAACCGATTCTTGTAGAGTAGGGCGATGCTGCCTGCCGTATGGCCCGGCACAGGAATAATCAGAAATTCAGGCGAGACCTCGACATTGTCGGCTCCTTCGATGATCCATTCCGCATCCGGAACCGCTTCGATGTCCGCCCGATGAATCATCCGCTTCGCGCCGAAATGTGCGGCGTATTTCTCTGCATCGGCCACATCATCTTTATGCGTGAGAAAAATGCGGGCGATACCGCCCTTTCGTTCGAAGGCCTCGACGAGATGCTTGATGTATCGTGGCGAATCGATGAGCCAGTTGCCGTCCGGATGTTCGACGAAGAAGCTGTTCGCACCGAACGATTTCTCTGAGTTGAAGCCACAGTAGGAGACACCGCCCTCCAGATGGATCGGAAAGCTGGCCATCGCGTCCTGCATCAGAGACTTGTCGCTCTGTTCAGTACCGATCGAACCGACGGGGCAGGCGAGGAGCGCTTGATAGGCCTGATGTAGAGGTCCTTGATCGGCTGGCTGGCTGGTAACTGCCGAGAAATCGCCGACTTCTTCGAAGCTCGTCGGAGCTAATTGGCGACAGGTATCGCAATTAATGCAGGTCGCATCGACATAGAAATTCCCTCCGACATTGGAATCGAGTCGTTTCTTCTGATCGGCCATACCACAACCTCTATAGGGTGACGCCTACGCCCTCTTCGCTTCTTTCGCACGGTCGGCCGCACGCCAGAGATACCAAGCCGCTGCCGTGCGATAGGGTCTCCAGCGCTCCCCGTATCGTAACACCTCGTTGGGTGTCGGCATCGCGCGCCGACCGTAGGCGATGCGGAACCCGTTACGCACACCGAAGTCGTCGACCGGCAGGACATCGGGACGGCCCAGCTGGAAGATCAGCAACATTTCGACCGTCCACCGTCCGACGCCGCGCACCGCCACGAGACGTTCGACAATCGCATCGTCCTCAAGCCTCTTGATGTCACGACCGGTCGGCACGGTGCCATCCAGCGTCTTCGCAGCCAAGTCGCGAAGCGCCGCCACCTTGGCCTGTGAGAACCCAGCGCCACGAATCGTCTGCTCATTCATCGCGAGGAGATCGGCCGGTTGAGGAAAACGCCGAGCCGGAAACAGAGCGACGAACCGGCGCAGAATACTGTCCGCCGCTTTCTCGTGCAGTTGTTGGTTCGCAATCGCTCGTGCCAAGGACTCAAACGGCGACCGGCGCACGTGAGGCGTTAATGTGAAGGGCCCCACCTCCCGGATCAACCGGCGCATCACCGGATCGATCCTCGCTAGAAACTTCGTCTCAGGACAATGCCCGGTCATGTGATCCCATCCACTCGTCGCACAGGCTCTACCCCTGACTGATGATGGCGTCAGCTTCAATTTCAACCAGCATGTCCGGATCGATCAAACGCTTCACCTCCACCATCGTCGTGGCAGGGCGAATAGTCCCGAACACTTCACCGTGCGCACGGCCCACCTCCTGCCATTGGTCGATGTCCGCCATGTAGATGCGCGTCCGCACCACGTCAGCGAGCGAGGCACCGGCCTGCTGGAGCGCCGCTTCGATCGTTTTGAATGTCTGAATCGTTTGAGCATAGGGATCCCCCTTGCCCACCAGGCCGGAGGGTGTCATGGCCGTCGAGCCGGAGACAGATATCGAGGCACCGACGCGCACCGCCCGTGAATAGCCGATCTTCGCTTCCCAAGGGCCACCCGTGGAAATATTCTGCCGTCCCATCTATTCCCTCCTACATGACAATGCCGCCGCCGGCATGAATGTTCTGGCCCGTCAACCAGCGTGCCTCTTCACTGACGACGAACGCCACCACGTCGGCAATGTCTTTCGGTGCACCCAGCCGCTTCAACGGCGACATCTGGATGCCGATCTCGCGGAGCGGGTCCGTCATCATGCCTGTCTCGGTAAACCCTGGCGAAACGGTATTGACCGTAATGCCTCGTGGAGCGAGTTCCTGTGCCAATCCCTTCGTATACTGTTCCAGCGCGCCTTTGCTGCCAAGATAAGCCGTCGCACCGGGAAAACTCAAATGGGTTCCCTCGGTAGAAATGTTCACGATACGACCGCCCTCCTTCAGTATCTTGGCCGCTTCCTGCATCGCAAAGTAGGGACCCTTGGCGTTCAAGGCGATAACCTGGTCGAAATCGGCTTCGGTCGTGTCCATGAGGGGCTTGGGCATAAACTTCCCAGCATTGTTGACGAGAATATCCAGCCGCCCGAACTGCTTCACCGTCTCGCTGACGAGTCGGCGCGCCTCCGCGACCTGACTCATATCAGATTGAACAGCGACGGCTTTCCCACCCTTGGCCTGAATGCCCGCCACGACCTGCCGCGCCTTCTCCGCACTGGTTCCGTAATTCACCACCACAATCGCTCCCTCTTCGGCCAAGCGCTCCGCGATCGCCCGGCCGATCCCGCTGGACGACCCGGTGACGATCGCGACCTTTCCACTGAGTGATGCCATGATATCTCCCTTAACTAACGCGCTGCATACCCGATGTCTCTCTTCCACTTCGTCCTAGAAACCGGAACTATATGGGCGTCGAGCGAGCCCATAAAGCCTCTCTATCCAATCGACTATATGGTGGATACCTGCGATCGACCCAATTCTGGAAAAGCCTCTCGACTCGCCCTCCTCCTCAGAGAAGAAGCGACGGCTGTTCCCAAGTTGCCGAGTACACCAACTCTGTGAGGGGCTTCCGGACTCTTGGCTGCACTTCCCTTGCCCGCAGGCGATCCGACAGCACGGCAGGATCCCCCGGATACCCGACCGCGATCATGGCCACCGGCACATAGCCCTCCGGAATGTGACAGTCAGCCCTCGCCTGATCGCTTCGAAAGCCGGCCATCTGATGGGCGACCAGCCCCAACGCCGTACCCTGCAGCACGAGGTTCTCTGCTGCCATGCCTGTGTCGTGCAGCGCGTGAGGATTCGGCGAACCGTCCTCAAACTGAAGTTGCGCCACGGACAACATCAGCACAGGCGCGCGGTAGGCCCATTTCTGATTGCCTTCGACCAGGCAGTTGAACAATCGATCGTACTCTATCGTATGCTCTTTGGTCGCAACCAGAAAACGCCAAGGCTGTCCGTTACTCGATGACGGCGCCCAGCGAGCGGCTTCAA
>JANYAJ010000092.1 GCA_025361385.1 Nitrospira sp. | reverse complement strand
TCTTTCGCCGGACTGTTGCGCGAGGGAAACAAGGTGGTGGGATTAACCACGCAAGGGCCGAATGGGACGAGCACGATCCGCGCTAAGATCGTCGTCGGTGCCGACGGAGCCTTTTCCAAGGTGCGCGAGGCCCTGCAGATTCCCGCCGACCTGCATCGCTATCCCGACGGCTATCTGATTGCGATTCTCGAATCGGAGGAGCCGATCTCCGAATCGTTCTATTATGTCGGACACAAGACTATTTTGGGTTTGTTCCCTGCGACGGGAAATAAAGTCTATCTGTTCTACATGATTCCGAGCGGCTCGATGGAGGCCGTGAAGCAGCGGGGCCTTCCCGCGTTGCAACAGGCCCGGAGTCAGATCGCGCCGCAGTTCGCCGGGCTGTTTCGTGGTTTGCGCGATTGGAATCAGACCGCCTACATGCCGACCGGGCGGGTACGGACGCCGACCTGGGTAGCGGATGGCGCCGTCTTGATCGGCGATGCCGCCCATGCGATGAATCCCCATGCCTCTCAGGGGCGCATGCAGGCGATGGTCGATGCCATGGCGCTGTCCGATCTCTTGCCTGGCTGTTTGGCCGACAAGGACTATTCGGCCGACCGGCTCAAAGAGTTTGAACGAATCAGGCGGCCGCATGTCACCATGTTGCAGCGATTGGCCGATCAGCAAGTGTTCTATTGGAATACAGGCAATCCGGTCGTGGCCTTCTTGCGCGATCGCGTGTTTCAGACCTTGGATCGGAACGAACGGCTGCGGTATCAGGTCCTCTCGACCACAGCAGGCGTGCGGACGACTGCACCCTTCGATCTGATCGACCGCGTGATCGCCGCGGGGTTTCTTCCCGATTTTCGCGCGAATGGACAATCTCCACATCCGAAGTCTTCATGAGGAATAGGGCATGACTGAACGTGTAATCGAAGGCTTGCCGAACGAAACGCAGCAACTGCTGCAGACCTATGTGAACGAGGTCAAAGGCTGTTTCGGAGAGCAGTTGGAAGGCATGCTGCTCTATGGCAGCGCCGTGAGAGGTGAGTTTCTTCCGGGGCGCTCCAATCTGAATATCCTGCTGCTCGTGTCGTCATACGACAGCGCCGTGCTCAAGAAGTACAGCGCCTTGCACCGTCAATGGAGCAAGGAACAGATTGTGGTTCCTCTCTTTCTCACGGAAGAGGAGCTGCACCAGTCGGCCGCGGTCTTCCCGCTCGAGTTTCTGGAAATCCAAGAGCACCATCGCGTGTTGGGCGGGCGCGATCCCTTCATCGGTTTTCACGTGAAGGCCGATCGGCTGCGAGAGGCCGTCGTTCAGGGCATGACGAGCAATCTGCTCCGGCTGCGTCAGCGCTATGTCGAAGGGGGCGGGACCGACGATGCCACCACGATTTTGCTGCCGCTCTCGATTACGGCGACAGTGCCATTGCTGCGCGGGGTGCAGCGGCTTCTCGGGCGGCCAGTCCTTTCCCATTCCGACTCCGTGATTAAGGACGTGGCCGAGCAGTTGAATCTCGATCTGCATGGTTTGTTGGATGCGCTATTGCTCAAGCGTGGACAGATTTCTCCCGGCCCGCATGAAGTGCCTCGTCTCTTCGACCGGTATCTGCACACCATGACGTTACTCACGCGCGCGGTCGAGCAACTGCCGCAGCCGGGGCCACGATGACGAAGCTCGTCGGCATGGTGATGGTTTGCGGTCTCGTCCTCCTTGCGGGGATCGCTCAGGCCGTGCCCTACGATCGGCCCAAGATCCAATTGCCGGAGCCGCGCGGTTATGTGAGCGACCATGCCCAGGTGGTCACTGCGGAATGGAAAGAACGCATCCGGTCCGTCTGTCAGGATCTGGAACGGAAGACCGGCGTGGAAATGGTCGTGGTGACGGTCCCGAACATCAAGCCCTTCGGGACGGTCAACGAATATGCGACGGCGATCTATGCCAAGTGGGGCATCGGGTCCGCGCAACAAGAGCATGGCGTCATGGTGCTGGTATCGGTGGAGGACCGACAAGTCGCGATCACGCTGGGCCGGCAGATGTTGCCGGTAATTACCCCCACGGTGATGAATCAAGTCGGGCATGAGCATCTGCAGCCGTTCATCGACCGGGGCCAGTTCGGCGAAGGGCTCTATCGCACCGTGGTCTCGCTCGCCGCGCCGGCGCAAGAAATCAGAGTCGGGACGCTGTCGAAGACCCATTTCAAAGGTGTGGGTTTCTGGATCACCCTCTTTACCAGCATCGGAGCCATCTCCTTCTTCTGGTGGATCAGCCGACCGGACCTTCGGCATCCCTACAGGCGGATTCAAAAAGGCGAGTATTGGGGAACGGGTCAGGGGGGATTCGGGGGGAACTTCGGGGGATTCGGTG
>JANYAJ010000058.1 GCA_025361385.1 Nitrospira sp. | reverse complement strand
GACGTCGTCGAGAACGGTCGTGACGCATTGGCCGCATTGGAGCGAGGCGGCTATGTCGCGATCCTGATGGACTGTCAGATGCCGATCCTCGATGGATTCGGCGCGACCAAACTCATTCGCCAACGCGAAGCCGACGTTCAGGCATCGATGACCTCCGACTCCCCTGCGGCACGCCATATTCCGATCATGGCGTTGACGGCCAACGCCATGCAAGGAGATCGCGAGCGCTGTCTCGCGGCTGGCATGGACGATTACTTAACGAAGCCCATTCGGAAAGAGGAACTCAAGGGTGCGCTCGAGCGGTGGATTCAGACATCCCAACCTTCACGGGCTATGGACAGCGGCAATACACCTTCCCCCAATACGGCAGCAACTGCTGCCGCTGACGCATTTCCGATGATTTTTGATACCACCACGATGTTACGCAATATCGGCGGCGATCGTGAATTATTGGACCAGCTAATCATCTTATTTCTTCAGCGCTACCAACCCATGCTGGAGAACATCCGCATCGCCCTGGCGAGCCAAGATCAGCGGGCCATCGAACAAGCCGCCCACCTCTTGAAAGGCACAGCGGGGAACCTCTGTGCACCGGAGGTCGTCTTGGCTGCCGGTCGATTGGAAGCGCTCGGACGGCTCGGCATGCTGCTCGATGCCCCCGTCATCTATACCCAGCTTGAGGTGGCAGTGGTTCGCCTTGTTAAAATTATGGAAACGCGAACAGCGTCGCAACCGGATAAGAATAATTCGGCGGCATAAGAAACCCCGTGAAACGTGAAGTGTGAAACGTTTCTAGCAAGCCAGGACTACATGGTTTGCGAGCACGATTCACGATAAATTGCTATGCTGGGATGGCTTCGGAGCGCGACTCAGGCTGTGAAGACTGGCAGGCAGCAGGCATGGCGAAAATCGGATAGCGGGTGGGATAGTCGTCAGAGAGAACCATCTGCTTACAGAGCCTGGTGGAGGGATTCATGAGAAGTGGCCCGCGCAGGTTGGCCGTGATACGGCCTGGATCTTCGGACGGAATGGTGAGAATCACGGCCAGCGTCAATCCGTCCGAGGCCGTTCCCTTCACTTCCGCCAACACTTCATCCGGGATCTCGACCCGATAATTGGCATGGAACAGCGCGGGGTCGAGCACGACGAATGCCAGGCTGGACTCCTCAATACAATGTAGCCACTTGAACGGTGCATCGGTCCCGTGGTCGAGAATGACATACCGCGTCCAATCCGGAAATCCCAGGATGCCGGAGGGGAAGGTCAGGATCGAACGATCAGAGACCTCTAATGCCCCGAAGCGAGTCGACGAAAACTTCATAATCGTGCCTCACGCAATTGATCGGCGCCCTGTAGGCAGGAGACGCCGGAAAGCAGCCAGAGGGACTACCCCGGTACAGGCCGCCGATTGGTTTTCTTCTTGGATCCTGACACACACTTCATCCCGATGAATTTCAACCGTGGAGGGTGCCTCGATTCCTAAACGAATCTGGCCGCCCTTCACCCCCAACACGACCACCCGGATGTTTGGGCCGATCGTGACACCTTCTCCACGACGGCGTGTAAGAACCAACATTGATGCCTTCCCTGGCAACTGCCACAGTTCGATCGCTACTAGTATCGGTTTCTTTCAACCGTTCTTGAGGGCGACTGCCGGCTATTTCAAGAAATTCAGAAGCGAGCTCTCGAAAATACGATTTAATGTGGCCCCTGCTGCCTGAATCGCTTGCTGCTGCAACGTCAAGCGTGAAATAGCTTCAACTAGATCGACATCCTCGTTGTTGGAAAGAACGGTGGAGAGAAAGGCTTTGGTGTCATCAAGACCTGTCTTCGTCGTGACGAGCTGATTGGACAATGCACCGACTTCGCCCTGAGCCACCGCAACCTGATCCACCGCGGCATTCACGTTAGCTAAGCTTCGTTGGATCCCCCCGCCATAGTTTCCGTTCAAGGCCGCAACGAGGCTTTTCACGGAGTCGAATAGATCGGTCGTCGGGCCGCTAAAGGCCTGACTCCCTGGCACATTTGTCTTGACCGCCTGGCCATCGCCGATCTCAATGGTTTGCAACCCTGAATTACCCTGGTACTGTGCCCCGGTCTGGATGCTGAACAGATCGCCGCTTGCCGGAGCCGCCGCGCCGTCTCGGAGTGAGAAGCGCACACCCTCTGCCTCAATCGTGCGGCCAGAAACATAGGACTGATTCGACAGGACGACATCCCGCGTTTGCGCCACATTGAACACATCACCATTACGTGGTCCGGTCGTTCCGTCTTGTAAGACAACCCGAAGCCCGTCAAAGTCAATATTCGCGCCGGACTGATAGGTCATATAGCCTGCATCGTTGTTCAGCGTGGACGCCGAAGCCCCTACGGTTTCCGTCACAGTAGCCGACCCAGATCCTAGAATCTGCGCCGCAGTGGAGCCGGTATTGCCGAACCTCAGAATCAATGAATTGGTATTTCCGACAGGATTGTTGATCGTGATGCGTCCGGCTGTCACAGATCCGTAGGCCACGGCATACGGAGTCGTATTGCCGGCGTTGCGGCTTGCGTTCAATTTGGTAGCCATCTCTGTAGCAAGCTGTGCACCCGTATAGCTTCCCGTCGACAATGTGATCGTCGTATCCGTGGTTCCTCCATCGTCGTTGACGATTAAGGTATTATTCGCCGAGGTGATGTTGAAGATGTTGGTCGCAAGGGTCGTGTTGTATACGTTCTGCTGCTTGGATACCCCAGCCAGGCCGGTCGTATCCACATCGCTGATGACTGTGCCCCCAGCCGCAATGGGACTTTGGTCTCGGCCGGAGGAACCCAGTAGAGACTTCGACGTCGACGCGGCATTGGAATAGAGCAAGCTCATCGGCGTCCCGTTCGCCACATCGTTGGTGATACTGAACTTGCCGGTCGTTTCGTCAAATCCGACTGTGTAGGTCGCTCCTCCGCTCACCGCCTGCATTGCCGTCTTGACCTGAGCCGCCAATTCAGCCCCCGTATAGGCCCCCGCGGCCAATGTCGCTGTCACTGGTCCGGTTCCGGGATCAAAACGAATCCCATCATTGCTCCCTGCCGTGACCGTATAGATATTTTTCACTCGGACTTCATAATTATCCAATGTCACGCGGCTCGGATCGATCACACCGCTGTCGCTCTTCACGGCCCCGCCCGTATTCGTCGTGTTGGGAAGAACGCCCACTGCGGTGGAAACGTTGTACAGATCGAACGTGGTGGCTGAACTGAATTTCACCAGGTAATCGTTCAGCGTCACGGCATTCGGATTGGTTACGGTGCCCTGCGAAATCACCGCACTGCCGGCATTCCGTGCACCGACGCCCGTCGAGGCAAGAAGGGCAAAGGGAGATAGGCCGTTGGTCGTACTGCCGCCATTAAAGCCGAGAGCCGAGAGGCTGGTGCCGCCTGTAACTTCGACCCTGGACGACTGGCCATTATTATTTGACGTAATGACGAGATGATCCGTATCGAACGTCACCGCCACGCTCTTCCCTGCCGCCGAGAGCGTGGCATCCGTGTTGATCTTGCGTTGCACGAGGGCCGCTAATCCGGAACCAGTGAGGGATCCCGCCCCAAGCGCGATCGTTCCGGAAGTGGTGCCATCGACATTGACAACCAACGAATCATTGGTGCCACTGATCAGGGTAGTCGGGGAAGTGATGGAGACACCTGTGGCACGTCCATTCAAGCTGGTCCCGCTAAACACCGACTGCCCCCCGGCATTTTCAGTATTTCCCAGTTGTTGCAACTGTAGAAAGAGCTGTTTGACTTCCTGTGCGCCGATCACCCGGTCGGAAGGACCATTGGTGTTGCTGGAAAACTGAACGGCAAGTTCCTTGATCCGTGCCAGCACGTTTGTCACTCCGCTCAATGTGCTGTCGGTCAGGTCGAGTCGAGTCGTGGCAACAGAAAGGTTGCGAACACGCTGGTCAACTTTTCCCATTGACGCTTTGGTCGATACAATACGGTCAAAGGCACTGGCATCATCCGATGGTTGGACCACTTTCTTGCCGGACGATATTTGCACCTGCGTCGCCAAGGCTTGTGCTCTAGAACGCTGGATGCTATTGACCAGCACGTTGTAGGTCTGTTGTTCGGTAACTCTCATAGCTGCATCTCTCCGCGTTACTTCTTCAGATCCAACAATATTTGCAACATGTCGTCCGTCGCAGTAATGAGCCGAGATGCCGCCTGAAATGCGCGTTGATACTTCATCACGTTGATGAGTTCCTCATCGATCGACACGCCGGAGGATTGGGCGCGGAATGAGTCTAATTGCTCGTGCAATATTGTTTGGGCCTGAAGGTTGCCGCTTGCAGACTGAGCCGCCACTCCCACGCCGGTGGCAGCCGTTCGATAGGTGTCGTTGAACGTGGTACTACTGAGGGTGGAGACGGCTTTTGTTTGCAAGGCGACCAGCGCCATTGCAATGTCGTTATTTCCGGGAACACCGGCGCGCGTTGAAGACGCGGCAACCTTGCTGGCATTCGTCAACGACATACTGATCGACTTCGCCGCATCGGTATAGGAATTGAGGGAATATACGTCATTGGCCGCGGCCGTCCCGCTCAGGGTGCTCTGCATGCCATCGATGGTGAACGTTTGAGGACCGGTATAGGTCCCTGACGCAGCGGTGCTGATACCAGCGGTGAGCCCGAGCGAGGCTCGCGCGGTGCCTCCGGTGACATTGACCGCCGAAGTCGCTGTCGAGGCGTTAGAGGTGATCGTGAAGCGATTGGCCGACGTATCGTATGTCACGACCACGCTACGTCCTGCCGCCTGCAGCGTCGCATCGGCATTAATCTTCGTTTGCAGTTCGGTCGCCAGAGCCGTTCCGCTGGTATACGATTGCCCGGGCGAGGCGGCACCGGTTAAGGTGATCGTCCCTGACGTCGTCCCATCGACGGTGACCGTCAAAGTATCGTTGGTGCCGGTCACGATGTTCACCGGCACATCCACGGTCGGTGCCGTGACGGCGGTGCCGGTGTAGTTCCCTTTGATCGTTGCCCCGGTCGTGGTGTTGACAATGGAATACGCGGTCGCGGATGAAAATCTGATTTCATAATCTTGAAGCGTCAGCAGACTGTTTGCCGTAATCGGTCCGCTCGCGAGAGTGGCGCTGCCTTGATTGGTGGACTTGTCATGGGTCGCGACGGTAAGCGGTGAAAAAAAGTCGAGCCCCGTCGATCCGTCGAGCCCATAGCCCTGCCGATGGAGTTGGTTGACCTCGTTCACCAAACTGGCAGAGAGCTTGTCAAAGGAAGATTGCAGCCCTGGAATGATCGTGTTACGGACCGTGAGGAGGCCACTCAGCCGGCCACCTGAAATGAGTGGGGAAATATTTATGGACCGGCCATTCCCCATGTCGTATTGGACGTTCGACATGCCGCCGTTGTCCAGCGTTTCCACTGCGACCAGGTTGCGAGACGCGTTATTCTCGACAACCACCTGACCTCGCCCGACAAACACCGAGAGCGCGCCATTTGCCCCAGGGATCACCGAGATATCGATGCGTTGTGCCAGATCGTTGAGAGCCTGATCCCGTTGATCCCGCAAATCGTTGGCATTCTGTCCGGTCATCTCGGCTGACACGACTTTATTGTTGAGCTCCGCTACCTGAGCGGTCAGGCTATTGATTTCGGTAATCGTCTGTTTTACCTGATCGTTCACCGAGGTCCGGCGGCCAGATAGCTCTCCGGCCAGCTGATTGAACCCGCTGGTGAGGAAGTCCGCTTTGGACAGCAGCACCGAGCGCGGCGTGACTTCGGATGGACTTGCCACCACATCTTGAAGGCTGCTGAAAAAATCGGTCAGCTGAGCTCCAATCCCTTGATTGTTAGAATCGCCAAAGATGTTCTGAATTTGGGATAATTGATCGTTCGTGATATTGAGTTGCCCGAGCACCGAATTCGATGATGTAATTTCCCGGTTGATAAAATTATCGACGATGCGCCGGATTTGTATCACCTGGACACCGGTTCCAACTTGGCCGGGACCTCCGTTCACCGGGTCCCGTTCCGTCACCACCGCCTCCTGCCTGGAATAGCCTGGCGTGTTGACATTCGCGACGTTGTGACCGGCAACCGTCAGTGCCTGCTGCGCGACATTGAGTGCGCTTTTCCCGATATCAAGAAGTCCATCAAGTCCCATAATGTATGCCTATCCTCTCTGCCTAAGCATCGTACCGCCGATCCCTACGCGTTGAGATTCCCCGGACGCTGAGTAGGTGTCCCGCTTCGGGAGGGCCTCGCTTGTGAGATGCATCGCCTTGCGGCACAAGGTTTGGATCCCGGCCACCAGCAGCTCATTCACGGCGGTCTCCTGGCGCAATGCACGAACTTTGGCCGTAAGCCGCTCATGACACCGCTCAACCTCTCGTTTGTCAGGAAGGGCCAGACGATCGATCACGGCCTGCAAGGACAGCGCTGTACGGGAAAGACCCCAGGCATCGGCGCAGCGATGGACCACCCCCTCACGCTCTGACTCTAACGCTTGGAGCCCTTGGAGATCTTTGAGACGTTGCGCGTTGAGCGAAGGGAACTCTGCCAGGGACAGCTGGCGAAGGGCATTCCGTTCTTGTTGCAGCGTGTGATTCAGCAGGTCGCAGTGGGCTGCTTCGCGGGTGAGGATATCGAGAATGGCTGCAGTGGTAGTAGCAGTGTTAAACATATGCCTCTTTCTGTCGAGATTCGTCTAAGTCAGTGAAGGCCCCAGCCGTCTTCTGCTCAGATCGGTTCCCCGACAGAGAGAGGACGGATTAGAGCGCGGCCTCGGTCAATGCGTGACGAATGATTGCATCCCCGACCTTACTCCCTGTGACGTTGTATGTACCGGCGTCCACCGCCCGGCTGATCTGCTCGATGCATGCTTCACGGGCGGCATCCGGCTGGTCAGCCAGGGCCTTGATCCGTTGAATCTCCTTCGCCTGCTGCGAAATCTGCACGCGATCTTGGCGTCCGTCGCTGGACGGACGACGATTTGCCCCGACCGGAGCGCCCTCCTGAGCCCCCAGAAGCAACGTGGCAAGATGATCGGCTCTGCCATGACCTGAGATCTGCATAACCTTACTCCTCTCCCTAAGTTAGCCCCGAGTCAGCTGAGTGCGCGGTACTGGAGTTGGGGCTTTAATACCTATCGGCTCCTCTATCGGTTGATGAGCCGGAGAACTTGAG
>JANYAJ010000049.1 GCA_025361385.1 Nitrospira sp. | reverse complement strand
GACCAGGTCGGCTAACGAGGAGGCACCGACACAGCCAACGCCTTCAGCTTGCTTGATCAGATCAGCCGATCGATCGTAGACGACGACCCGGTGCCGGTCACGCTGCAACCGGGTGACCATGTTCATGCCCATTTTCCCAAGCCCGATGAATCCGATCTCCATAGTGACTCCTTCTGGTGCGGTCATGGCTGGACGATAGCATGCGATCACGATCCCACATAGAGCCTGTTCACTGTTCAGGCTTGCACAGGATGGATAGCCGACGAGCCTCGTCAGGCAGCAGTCTGATGATCGATCCGGAGCCTGTCAGTCGATTCTGGCAGGATTCGGGACGTCCTTAAAGAGGATATCGGCTAGATCGCGGCCTAAGTTGAGCCGCTCGGGCAGAGTCGCGGCTGTGAGAAACCGTCCAGCCAGGTCACCCAGTGCGGCATCGCGGGAGGCGATGAACTTCGGCGCCTCGACCGGCGCGGTTAACCAGAAGCCCCGAAGTCTGAAAAACGCGTTAATGATGTCTTCGAAAAATAACGAGAGGATATATTGCGCGGTTGCCGGCTTATCGGCCAAGTCTCGCGCTTTTCCTAGCCAATGGAAACATTCTGCTTTCATGCGAATCTGTTCATTGATGCTGGCGGCGGGGGGGCCTTGCCGGAAGCGTTGGTTGGCCCGTTCGAGGAGTTTGGCGCCGATGCCCTCGTGATCGAAGAGAATGCGGGCTTTTCGGAGTAGAGAGGGGAGGCGCGGGGAGTAGAGGAGATCCTCTTCAAGCTCCTGATGCCCGCGATAGCGGATGTCGGCCAGACGATCGGCGACCCGGACGATCTCATGGCCGTCGGCCTGTCCTTTGACGAGCGCGATGAGATCGATGTCGCTGTGAGTCGTAATGGCGCGCCGCACGCTGGATCCCACCAGGATCACACTGACGAGATCGCCTCCGCGGCGGCCGCGGACATGGCGCAAGGCCACTGTGACGAGCTCTTCGAATCCCGGCTCGGTGATGGGGTCCGGTTGTTCCGGCGGTTCCGGCATGGCCAGCAGTTCGGCGTTCAACTCTTCTGTCGTCGGAGTGGGATGAGTGACGGGGCTATCCATGATTAGACTTTCTGTGCGAGCTGAATATGTTGCGGGAGCGAGCCCAGCCAGTCTTCGAAGGGTTGGTCCGCATCGACGATGATTTCTAACTTGCCATTGGTCAATCGCCGGACAACACCCGGGCTTTCCGGGGATAACGGGATTTCAACCCATTCGCGGTTCAGTCCGAGCGAGTCGGTGATCTTAAGGATCCGGCCGATCTGTTTGAACGAGACAACCTCTAGTGGCATTGGTGCTCCATGATCTGCGGCATTCTAGATTTCGGTGGGAGAGGAGTCAATGAGCCAGCGAGTCAATCTCCCAACAGGCGGGCCACGATTTCGCCGGCCTGTTCGGCCATGGCGGCGGAGATATCCAGATGGGTGACGGCGCGAAACTTCGTGCCACCGACTGCGTTGATCAAGAGCCCTTCCTCTTTCAATGCGGCAACGATCGCAGGGGGCGTGAGGCGGTGGCCGACGACCTCGAACATGACGATATTCGTCTCGACATCCTGAGGGCTGACCTTGACTGTCGGAATTCGCTGCAGCCGCCGCGCCAGTTGTTTGGCGTGAGTATGGTCCGTTTTCAACCGTGCGACATGGTGTTCCAGAGCATAGATGCCTGCCGCGGCCAGGATGCCGGATTGCCGCATCGCGCCGCCATACATCCGGCGCAAACGCTTCGCCCGTTCGAAGAGAGCAAGATCGTTCATCATGAGCAGTGAACCGGCCGGCGCGCCTAACCCTTTTGAGAGACAGACTGACAGGGTATCAAAGTGCTGGGCGTAGGAGGCTGGTGGCAAGGTGGTGGCCGCGATAGCGTTGAACAACCGTGCTCCGTCCAAATGCATCGGGATGCCATGGGTGGCCGCCACTGCGCGAATGCGTTCAATCGTCGCCAGCGGATAAATCGTTCCGCCGCCGCTGTTATGGGTGTTCTCCAGACAGATCAGTCCTGTTTGAATGGTGTGCGGGTCGGTGGGGCGGATGGCCGCCTCAACCTGCTCCGCTGAGATAAGACCGCGAGTTCCTGCGACCCAATGGAGTTGGACGCCTGCCAGCGCTCCGGCGGCGCCCTGCTCGTACCGGACGATATGTGCGGTCTGCTCCACGATGACTTCTTGGCCCGGTTGCGTGTGGAGGCGAATGGCGAGTTGATTGCCCATGGTGCCGGACGGCACGAAGAGCGCGGCCTTTTTCCCGAACATTGCGGCCATCATGTCCTGGAGGCGATTGACGGTGGGATCTTCGCCGTAGACGTCGTCTCCCACCTCTGCCGCGGCCATGGCTTTTCGCATGGCGTCGGTGGGTTTGGTGACGGTGTCGCTGCGCAGGTCGATCATGAACATGTTCGTGAGCATGGTATGGGGTCGTTGGTCCGGCGCATTCTAGCAAATTTTCTCCTTGCGTGGGAGAGGCCGTCACGGCAGGATGCCGGTCCTATGGCGTGGCTTCGAGATGTGCTCCCCTCGGTGACCGATGCAGAACCGGACGAAGCCGTCCCGGTGGGCTGGGCATTCCTCTATTTCTTCTGTCTCCTCTGCGGGTACTACATTCTGCGGCCCGTACGCGATGAGATGGCGATCCAGGGTGGTGTGCAGCATTTGCCGTGGATGATGACCGCGACCTTCGTCACCCTTCTACTGGTGACGCCCCTGTTCGGATGGCTCTCCGCCCGCGTCCCGCGATACCGGTTGCTGCTGACGGTGTACGCATTTTTCGGCCTCAACTTGATCCTGTTTTTCCTGGCGATGACGAGCCACCTGTCTCCTCAGTGGGCCGCCCGTACATTCTTCGTCTGGCTGTCCGTGTTCAATTTGTTCGTCGTGTCGGTATTCTGGAGTTTCATGGCCGATCTATTTACGCCGGCGCAGGGCGTCAGGCTGTTCGGCGTGATCGCTGCCGGCGGCAGTATCGGTGCGATGGTCGGTCCGCTCCTCACGACCGGACTCACCTATGTCGTCCCAGTTCCCGCATTGCTGCTCATCTCGGTAGGATTTCTGGTAGCCTGCGGGTTCTGTATCTATCGGCTGGATCGATGGGCGCTGGCGCGATCTTCTGGTCAGATCAGTCGGCAGGGTGAACCGATCGGCGGGAGCATCT
>JANYAJ010000022.1 GCA_025361385.1 Nitrospira sp. | reverse complement strand
CCGGGTCGAGGTCTATACCGGCTATCGTGTGCAGCATGATTCCTCTCGCGGCCCCACCAAGGGCGGCATTCGCTATCACCCGGACGTGAATCTTGGGGAAGTCGCGGCACTCGCCATGTGGATGACCTGGAAATGCGCATTGGCCGACCTGCCCTATGGCGGAGCGAAGGGTGGGGTCGCGGTCGATCCGAAACAGTTATCGCCGGCAGAGTTACAGCGATTGACCAGACGCTATGCAGCGGAAATCTTCCCCTTGATCGGCCCAGAGAAGGACGTGCCGGCCCCGGACGTCGGTACAGATGCACAGGTAATGGCCTGGATCATGGACACCTACAGTCAGCAAGTGGGGTATTCGGTGCCGGGCGTCGTGACTGGCAAGCCCCTTTCGATTGGGGGCAGCCTTGGGCGTGAGGAAGCCACCGGCCGCGGAGTGGTCTATGTCACCATCGAGGCGCTTCGTCACCTCAAGCTCGATATCCGGAACAGCACTGTGGTAATCCAGGGATTTGGCAATGTGGGGGCCCACACTGCCCGCATCATGCAGGAATGTGGTGCTCGCGTCATCGCCGTGAGCGACGTGAACGGAGGCATTCACAACGCAGACGGTCTGGACATTCCAGAGCTCCTCACACGCTGCAAAACTCACGGACAATCCCTCCGTGACACCAAGCTGGGAGACTGGCTCTCCAACGACGAACTACTGCAGCTTGACTGCACCGTGCTGGTCCCCGCCGCGTTATCTGAACAAATCACCGAGCGGAATGCCGGGAAGCTCCATTGTCGAATTCTCGCTGAGGGAGCAAACGGTCCGACGACCCTGGAGGCCGATCGCATCCTGCAAGATCAGGGGACCTTTATCATCCCAGACATCCTGGCCAACTCCGGTGGCGTCATCGTGTCCTACTTCGAATGGGTGCAGGATGGGCAGCGCTTTTTCTGGAAAGCCAAGGACATTCAGGAGCGACTACAAGATATTCTGATCAACGCCTTCCATCGAACGTTACAGTTTTCCCTTTCCAAGAATACATCCATGCGTATGGCCGCATTGATGAGCGGAATCGACAAAGTGGCGCAAGCCCATCTCCATCGTGGTCTATATCCGTGAGCAGCACATGGCACGAGGGTGAAGGCCACCAACAGTCTGGGACTCTCAATTGAGGGACTATGCGCTGGCCGTACTCGCTGGGATTTGGCTGGCCGACGGGATCGTACTTTTGCTCTCTCCACGCTACATCATCGCGCAGGTCCGCGAAGTACTGCAGCAATCCCCGGGGATATTGCGATGGGAGCTTCTTGCGATCTTCGGAGGGGCCCTCTTGCTCTTTACCACGAACGATCTGCCCTACCGATGGCTCTGGGTGGTGACGGCAGGAGGCATGATCGCGAAGGGTGCCTTCCTGTCGATCGGACCATCTTTGTGGCGTACACCAGCCATTGAGTGGTGCCTTGGACGAGAAGACATCGACTACCGGTTCTGGGGTCTGGGTCTCTGCATGCTTGCGGTCCTGTTATTCCATGCGCTAGGGTGGATCGGTCGAAGCTGAGTCCGGTAAATGGTTGGAGACCCGTAGAATGGATCGGGATACCCTGTTATCCCTCTGGGAAGCCCACAAGGAGGCACAATGGCCTCACGTGGAGCGCCAACATGAGGGACCGTTGATGACGTTGGATACGGTGATCAGTGGGTGTGTGGTGTATTTCCTCGATAGTCCGGAAGGCCTTGATACCCAGCGCCTCGTGATCCTCGAAGATTGTGTTGCCGATCTCGATGGCCTGACCAACGAACTTGACGAAGATTGCCGGCCCTATTTTCAACGACTCCGGCACCTCGGTGCCGTCCTCATGAGCACTCATCACCGCAACTAATCTCTCACATCGAGATACGAACAGGGATGGTTCAGCCCCCGCCTTGCCGCACAGCCGCTACGGCGCCTCAATAATATCCTTCTTCATTGACCTCAAAAGACCTAGGAGTTCTTCCTTTTCTTGCGCTGGCACCTTCGCCATGTCCATCGCTTTCACCAGATCCTCTACGAATGCTCCAACGTCTCCCGTGGAAATCCTCATCCCGACATGAGTCGTCTTCATGTCGCGCCCGCTGTAAATACAGGGACCTCCTGTCGCCATGCAGACGTGATCGACGAGGTGGCCTTTCAGTTTCCGTATATCGGTGGTCGCAAACCGGCCATTGATCCTGGTATCAGCAAGCACATTGGCCACACATTGTTCGACGACCACGAAAATGACAGGTTTTCCACCAATCCGCGCATAGAGCGACCTGCCTGCCGGAATCTGCTCCGTTGCCACACAACCTGCAAAGACCGTCAAAAGACCGAGCCCGGCAACCGTTCGCCACAATACACACTTCGTCGGCATCTGCCCCCTCGCATTCAGCCATGCCTTGCAAGTTCTCAGGCTGTTCGATAAAATGCACGCATACTGCATGGTCCCACCAATTTCGCCATTAAATTTTCAACGCCCTACATCTCTCGGAACCCATGGCTAAGGAGGAGTCGATGAAGGATTTACTGCGAGTCATCACGCTAATCTGCTTGGTGATGACCGGAGTCGGTGCATGGGCGGCCCCTGGCTACGGAGAGCCCTACGAATTGAGCAAGCACGACGTGATGGACCCTAAGACCTTAAAGAGTGTCGACATTTCGCTGTTTGGAGTCAAGTTGGGCGATCCTGAAGCTACCGCCGTGGACTCGCTGGTGAATGAAAAGATTCCTGGAATTAAAGTGGAGCAGGAAGCTTCGTTTATTTTCTTGCTCGACCAACGCAAACCGACCGGTCCAATGGCTGGCGTACGCATCCAGGATGGCAAAGTCGACCTGATCTTTATCAATAACCGATTTTCCTATAAGACTCGCGGCATCTTTCGCAACGTGTTGAACAGCGAAAGCCCTGATGACGTGCGGAAACTCTTGGGACAGGAAGACTACGGAGACGAAAATGTGATGGGGGCCATCCTGGCATACGACAAACAGGGGTTCGTCATCAATTATCTGGGGAAAGATGTCAACGTAGAGTTTTCTCCAACTCGGTAGCAGGCCCGATACGATTAACCACTCTGCGTACTCACCGCGCTAAAGAGATTCCTCGACTTCTTGCCGTATATACGTCTCTGCCACGGCAAGACTCACTACACCTACCCGCTCACCCGGTGAATCGCTTGCACGAGCAGGCCGTCTAATGGCAGCCTAATCAACATCATCCATATACTTATCGACTTGATCAAACAGGGAGTTCAGTGTGGAGCGTCGGCAACCTGCAGTCCGTAGGTAATGAGGTTCGTCGCGGTATTCCAGCGACGGTTCGAGTTGAGGATCACGAGGAG
>JANYAJ010000003.1 GCA_025361385.1 Nitrospira sp. | reverse complement strand
GTTCGCGTTGTCCTAAGGCATTCTTGTCTTCTTTAGGCCGTCAACCGAAAGAGGAGAGGCTTCCATGAAACCTAAGACACAGGACAGAGACTTCTGGTCGAAGAGGTTCGACCGCAGGCAGTTGCTGAAAACGCTGGGCCTGGCCGGGTCGGTCTTGGCGCTCGACGGTCCGCGAGGGCTGGTTGAGGCCATGGGGCAAGCGCCTCCTGTCGAGGCTGCGGCATTGAGTGCGACAGCGCAGGTCGCGACCGGGGAAATCCCGAAGCGCATGCTGGGAAAGACGGGAGTGCAAGTGTCGGCACTCTGTTTCGGCGGTGCCCATTTGGGCGGCATGGACAGCGAGGCCGAAGCTATTCGGGTGTTGCACGAAGCACTGGAGGCAGGCGTCACCTTCCTGGATAACGCGTGGGAATACAACGGCGGGCGATCCGAGGAAATCATGGGTAAGGCGCTGCAAGGTCGCCGGCAACAAGCCTTCCTCATGACCAAAGTCTGCTCGCATGGACGTGACAAACGAGTCGCGTTGCAACAGCTCGACGAATCGCTCCGCCGCTTAAAGACCGACTATCTCGACCTCTGGCAGATTCACGAAGTGGTCTATGCCGACGATCCAGATCGGCACTTCGTGCCAAACGGCGCGGCCGACGCGTTGCTCGAAGCCAAGCGGCAGGGCAAGGTGCGGTTTCTCGGCTTCACCGGCCACAAAGACCCGAAGATCCATCTCAAGATGCTCGCGCACGACTTTCCCTTCGATACCTGTCAGATGCCGTTGAATGTCTTCGACGGGACCTATCGGAGTTTCGAGCAGGAGGTGCTGCCGGTCCTCTCGCAACGGGGCATCGCCTCCCTCGCCATGAAATCGCTCAGTGGCAACGCCGAACCGATCAAGCAAGGTCTCGTCACCGTGGAAGAAGCTCTGCGCTATGTGCTGAGCCTGCCGATCGCCACGCTTGTGAGCGGCATCGATTCGCGACAGGTCCTGCAGCAGAACCTCGGCATCGTCCGGCGCTTCGTGCCGATGACCGTGGCCGAGATGGAGGCCTTACGTACACGCGTCGCTCGCTACGCCATGGATGGGCGATTCGAGCGGTTCAAGTCCTCCAGGGATTATGATGGCCGCATCGGGCGTGAGCAGCACGGGTTGTGATGGATAGAATCTATCACGCTTGGCAGAGCCGAACCGGTCTGTAGTCTCTGTTTCAGGCACTTCACATACACATAATAAAGGAGGGGCCTATGTCGCGAATCAAAGAACTCAGAGCGTCGCTCGACAAGAAGATAGATGCATTAGAGCACCAGGCGCTGGCGCTGGAGGCGCAACTGACTCAGACGAAAGATCAGGCCCTGCAGCGGCTGGAGCAGCGCAAGCAACAACTGCGGGATCTGCTCAAGCAGGTCCAGTCCGACGTGCAGAAATCGAAGGAGATGGCAGAGCAGGCGAAGGGTGAGGTGCAGGCCAAGCTCGAACATCTTCAAGTGCAATTGGCCCTCGGCACAGCAGATGCCCGTGACACGTTCGAGGAGCAGAGAACGAATATTCTCAAGGCTCTGAACGAGTTCGAGTCCGTCGCGGAACAGAAACTGAAAGGGGCGGCGTTCGAATCCGGCAGGCTCTGGGAGGACTTCGTGGGTCGAACGAGCACGCTCGAAGCCGAGTTCGAAGCACTCAGGAGCCGGCTTGAGAGTGAGAAGGCCAAACAGCAAGTCACGCTGGAGTCAAAGAAGCAGGAGTTACTCGGCAAGCTCACGTTGTTCAAGGACCAGCTCAAGGCCAAGCGGCTGGTGGTGCAGGCCAAGGCCGATGTTCTTGAGACCGACTTGCGCGAGGGGCTGGACCATATTAAGGCGGGGGTTAGGAAGCTTTTCGAATAACAAGAAGAACCGAGGCCACTCCCACATGCAGTCCTCGCTACGCGGAGTGAAGATTGCAGCTATCAGAATGCAGAGGAGGGCAAGACATGAAAACAAGGCCGAAGAGAAGAGCCTTGGCCAGGTGCTTAGTTTTTGGCCAGTTGTCTATCAATGTCTAGGACCGTAGGTAGGTGAACCGGCCTATTGTGACGGGGGGGCCTGGAAATGGCGAGGGATCGGGCGGTTGGGGTGGAGTAGGCGCGGGAGTCGGTTCAGGCAATGGAGGACCGGGAAACGGCGAGGGATCGGGCGGCAATGGCGGGTCAGGCGCGGGGTTCGGTTCAACGAGTGATGGGCCAGGGGAATCCATGATCAGCTCGCCTTGCCTGCTGGCATCTGCTGGTGGAGGTATCTTCTCGGTTGGAACGAGCCAGGTCTTTGGATTTATCATGAGGCGACCTCTTGAGGACAGACGGTGCGGACTCTCAGGATACATAGTGACGTAATCGAAGTATCCGGTCTGATCAATAGTGCGCATTCCGGTGATGCCTTGAGGTGGAGACACGATGTTGTAAGGAAGGAGAGTGAACGGCCTCCTTGAGCGCGCTCAGTTGAGGATTAGTGAGGGCGCTTTTCTCATGGGAGGGAGGCGAGTACTGCAACGGCCTCGCTCGTTCTCGATCCCCGGATTCCTGTGCTCATCAGTGCTTCACGTAGTCGGTCTCGGGCTCTGTTTGTGCTCCGGCAGCCGGATCATGTAGCGATGATCGGCGCCGAACGTCACCAGCACCATGCCCTGGCGGCTCAGTCGATCGACTTCGTTAAAGACCTGGCCCCAGGACAGGTCGGGGAGACGCTTCGTCAACGTATCCAGGTCGCATCCCTGCGTGCGGGTGACTTCGCCGAGAATGCGATTGGTCACGGGATTGTGTGACGCCATGATTAGATCCTCCTTTTTAGGTTTGAATCCCCACTGTCACATCCGGCACGACTCGACAGCTTGAACGGAAACGCACTCAGCCGGGTACCCGGCGGAGAAAGCGGTTCGATTAGCGCAGGGGTAGCCGGCAGAAAGAACGGAGTCTCATTGGCCTGAGTGAGATTCGGTGCTGGCATGGAGAAGGCAGAAGGCGCCAGGAGCAATGCCAAGAGGGGAAGGACTAGTCGGTGGACGACAGTTCCCATGAGAACCCTCGTTCCATAAGATCCGCATCAGGGCGGTGATGCGTTAGGGCGTCGTATCCGGCGTAGGAGTGATAGAGACTGCGGCGAGATCCGGCGCGCAGGATGACGGGTTGAAGCGTGCGGAAGAGACAGCAGCCACCGTCACAGGAACGTCATGAAATAATGCTACGCCCATAGGGAGGCTCGGTCAACCTTCTCTCGATATGGAAAGAGCGCTCGATTGTATGGCTTGGATGCGCAGCCTCGACAGAGTGATTGCTCGGAAAGAAAAACAGAGGTTCTGCTGTTCTGACCGCCTCGCCCACACACGCGGTTGTCTCGTTCGCTTCGTTGTGTGCTGGCCTAGCAGGCTGCGGGAAAACTCGGTTGATGCGGCAAGCATGGCTGAAATCTTTTGTATGGTGCGGGGGCCAGAATAACTTCAGGATGCTCAAAAAGGCCAGACTTCTCACCCGTCCAACCCTGGCGCGTCGAGACGCGCCTTTTCCCCAGCAAGGCCGCAGCGAGCGAACTTAGAACGATGAACGTGGAACGCTGACGTAAGAGGGACTTCTTTACTCATCGTTCATCGCTCACCATTCATCGTTTCCAGACTGGCGGACTTTTTCGGCATCCTGCTAGACCGCTTGCTCGCAGGGAAGGATAAATACGTGAACATGGTTAGGCTGATCCGCCCCCTGCTCCGATTTGAAACGCGTGAACCCCTCGATGAGGCGGTAGGCAAGCTGTTCTGATACCGCAGTGAGGATCATGCTGTTGGGGCCCGGTGATAGGAAGAATTCAACATTGGGGCCGGTCTCTCCCCTGCCTGCTACATTATGCAGTTCAGTAAATGCGTTGACGTCATATTCCTTCAGGAGGGCATGGATGCGTTCCACAATCGATCGACGAAAGACGATCATCAACATTTTCATAGAGGGCTCTCCTGTGCAACGGCAAGACGGTTTGTCGCGGAAGCTGGATGATTCTTCAGTGTGTGGGGCTACCTTTCTATAAGGGAGGGACGAAGAAAAGACAAGACAAGAGCGAGCAACCAGGGTCATTCTCCCTGCCCGGTGCGTCCGGCGTGTTGGGTCTTCGGGGGAGATCCACGCAGAGAGGTGCTCTCGCCTATGACGTCTCGGATAGGAAGACTTTCCGCACGCGCGTGGCTGGGCATACTCTGCATGGCCGGTGTATACCCAACAGCTGGAACGGGGCAACGTGCCACATCTCCGGAGATGGACATTGAGGTAAATGGCTACAGTAGAGGGGATGGAGTCTGATGATCTTTTGTGCTCGCCAACGCGCGCCCCCAGAAGGGCCTCGTTGGATGTGCGCAGTGGAAGATCCATGAGATCTCCATTATTTATTGAAGAGACAGCGAGAGCGCTTCGAGGGATCTCTGCTTGGAGAAAGGCATCACTGTTGCACCTGTACGTGCGTGAGACTGCGGGCTTGTCCGGAACGGGTTGGCGCAATGGTTCCCGTTCCCATGACGGTCTTGATCGGCATCGAACGCATTACTAACTCGACGGAGGAGGACGCGACATGTTGAAGGAAGTGGCAGGGGATATT
>JANYAJ010000531.1 GCA_025361385.1 Nitrospira sp. | reverse complement strand
AAATTCGGACCGAAGGCCCTCACGGCCATCATCTATGTGATGATCGGCCTCACGTTCTTCGTCGCGGCCTTCTGGGGCATCGTGAAGGTCGCACCGTTCTCCGTTCGCAAGGAGATCGAGGAAGACCAGAACTCGTCCCTGGCGATCCTCATCGGCTCCGTGATCCTCGGCCTCGCGATCATCATCGCCGCCGCGATCCACGGTGGATGAGAAGACGCGATCGGTAGTCAGGCTGCCACATTGCCACTTGCCCTCACACGGACTTTGGCAGCCTGACCCGTTTCGTCCCTGATTTCATGGCATATTGGAAGAAATCTGTGAGTTCCCGAACGGACTGCTCGCGTCAGGACTCGGACCTGGTCGCGGCCTTCTCGGGCATCGTGAAGAACGCCCCGTTTTCAGGGAATCTCCGCGACTTCGCCACCGGACCGTGTGGCTAATGCCGGCAGGATCGAATCGGCGGAATAGCTGAGGAAGTGGACCGACCCATCCGCGAATGCAAAGTTTGCGCCGCCCGGATGAGGGCTCCAAAAGTGGAAGGCGTCGCACTGGTTTTTGAAATCACCGGGTTGGAAGGAGTATGGCCCCGGAACGCAACCAGGTCTACTGGTGTTTCTCTCACGAGCGCCAATCACCATCTCCGCGGAACCTTCTTTCGCCTGCCCCCACCCCCGGTACCACCATCCAAGCATAAAGTCTGCCGAAGGAGGGCGTTCGCCGACGAGTAGCGTCTGACTCGAACCATCCGTGATGTCTGTGAGTCGCACCAGCGAATCGAGATAAAGAATCCCGTTACGGGCGACCTGATCGGTCCCTTCAACCCCCAGGTATGAGGTATGTGCGAATACCGATGGTCCGATCGGATTCGGGCCGGGAAGGCGGCCGTCCGATGGGCATGTAAAGATGATGACTGGGGTCCGCGAGATCGCCTGGTGCGGGGGGTAGGAATTGAACGTTAAGGGATCTCGATCGGCCGCGAAGACCTGCTCGATCTGTCCCCATAGGGCAGTCTGTTCGACCCACGGGAGAACACGAGCTGTCCACCCGAGGTAGGGGTACTTTCCGTTATCCGCCGTGATACTCAGGCCGGCTGGCAAATGGCCGGAGGAATCGTGACTCCCGTGAAGGGCCAAGGCAAGCTGCTTGAGATGGCTTTGACATTTCGCCCGAGATGCTGCCTCGCGGACCTTCTGAACGGCCGGAAGCAGGAGACCGATCAGGATGGCGATGATCGCGATGACGACCAGAATCTCAATCAAGGTGACGCCAGACCGAGAGGACGATTCAATCGAGGAACGCGTCCGCCTCCTTTCACGACACCACGCCAACACTCCGCCCACCACGCAGAGTGTAGCCCCCGTGCCGGCCAGCAACAGCGTTCGGGTGCCGATCCGAACGGAATCGCTCTGTCCGAAACACCCACATGCGATGTCGTCGCCGCGGGACAAGACCAGAGCCTGTGCAGCTACATAGCTCGCGAAGACCGCAACCCCACACCCCCACCCAGCCAACGCCCAAATCCGCAGCAAGATGGACAAAGCGATGATCAGCTGGAGAAATGGAAGAACAGTCGCCACGAAAACTGAGGTCTGCAAGCCAGTTAGCTTGTAGGTCAAGACCGAATCCAGGTATGCATAGGGATTCCCGAGGTGTGCAAACGTGCTTCGAAGCAGCATGAACGCCACTCCGAAGGCGAGGAACCTCTCGACTGCGAACGCGACCAGTGCGAACACTGATCGCGATTCAATTTGGTTCGGAGGCTCGACCATCGCGCTTCCACTCCTGGTAGCCGCCCCGGTAGACCGCGACCCCGGAACGACCGAGGCTGATGAGGGCGAGGGCGATGGTATCCGCCCATGGACAGCCTTCCGATTGGCAATAGATGACGACACGACCCGAAGAGGGGATCGTGGACAGGAGTTGCCGCCTGTCCAGCCAGCCAGTCGAGATCGGGACGTTCACCGCGCCTGGGATGTGGCCGGCTTGGTAATCCGTGGGGAGCCTGGCATCGATCACCAGCACCTCCCCCCGCTTCATCGAAGCGGTTAGTTCCTCGGCCGAAACGAGGGGGAACTTTGGTGAGAGTCGGTGTTCGGCAACCAGCCCAATCGCCGACCGATTGAGGAAATAGCCCTCGCCTCGGACCAGATGCCAGACCCCGCCCAGCGCTGCCGCAAGCACGAACAAGGCGCCCGTCCGCCCCATCGCTCGGATTAACGTGGTTGGCTGGGCCTGTTGGGCTGCCGGTGAGCCCGCAACCACCGCAGCCACGACCACACCGAGGAAACCGACGAACAGAACCAGTGCGGCATCGACCCAGGCAGCGGAAGCGAGGTCCCACGCTCTGACCTGGCGGGCGACGACAACGCCTTTGCCGTCCCAAAGGGCGAGTAGTTCGGCGACTGGGACGACCGAAACCTGACTTCGCCCGTCGATCACCCTCGCCTGATCTCCTTCGCTGCCGAGGAAAACAACCCAGTGGTTGTACTCCGACACATGGCCAGGTTCACGCACATGCAGGATGATCGGGTCGGTGGCACCCCGCAGGGTCGCGACCGTCATCCCGTTGAGGACTAGCGCCTCGGCCCCATGATCCACGGCCGCCTGCCGCAGTTCTTCTGCCGAGCTCCCATTCCCTGAACCGACGTACTGGTCTTGTGCAAGGGAATCGAACGGGACCGGAACGTCGATCGCGCGAAGGGCGTGATAGAGGGAATAGATGCCGCAGTACGGCCCGTTCAACGGTTCGGGCGGCGAAAGGTCGCCTGCGGCCCGGGGCACCGGCGAACCGCCAGAGACGACCCAGGTCGCCAGCACACCCAGGGTGGCCATCACGAGAACCGAAGCCACGCGGCGCGGCGGGCTCATGGCGTCACCTTCTGATGCCGGAACTTGCCGTAAAGTAACCAGGCGATGACCAGCGCAGCGACAAGCAGCACGCTCCCGACTAGCCAGCGCCAGAGTGGCCGCGAAGCGACGACAGCCGGTGCCTCGACGGGTTCGGCTATCCCGATTTTCACGATCTGGCCATCGCGCCACTCGTACAGCAAGTTGGAATGATTCTCGACATTCACGTACGTCTTGTTGGGTACGGGCGTGGTGAGAGCAAATTCGCGCTCGGGTATTGGCCCGAGGTCGAGGTTGGTAACCTTGATGTCGTCCACGATCGTACGTTTCTGTGCATTTTCATATCGATCTGTCTGGACAGCCCGCATAGTCATGGTCGGGCCGACATCTGTCCCCGGGCCGTAATCCACGTCGACCGCGTAATCGATGCCGATTTTCTTTGCCACGGGTGCCGCGAATTCTTTCCCCCAATCCGTGCTTCCAATCGACTTCCCAGGCACGATGAAGTCGTCCACACCTTTCGATTGGACGATCCGGAGCGGCGCATAACCCCGATTCGGATCGAGCCAGACGGACAACTTCCCCCACTCGGTCCTGCCATCAAGACGCACCACGTCCGTACCATTGAGTTTGGTCTTCGAAAGGATCGGGTTCCCTTTACGCAAAAGGGCGACCAATCCGGAACGCCCATTTTGTTCGAGATAGCCGTTGAGCACTGGGCAGTATTGGTGACCATACTCTGCATCTAAGCGATCCTCGTGGGTCAGTGAATCGAGCCAAGCATTTACATGCTTCTCTGACGTCCTGGCACCATGCCAATTGATCCATGTCTTGGTCGAACCGATGATATTATATTCCGAACCTTCGTGACGAGTAACCGACTTTCCATTCTCCTGGAACGTGGAACTCGTTGTGAAAAGTATTCGAAATCGCGAAGTGCCGTCGCGAAAAATATCCGCATTCCATTGCAACCTAGTGGACCCGGTAGGAACGACAGGAGATTCAGTGGAGGTGGAAACGGTCATCTTGAATCGGCAGCGATCGAATCGCAGGAGGAATTGTTGATATCCCTCCAGAGCATCCCCCAAGGTCAACTCGATTCCACCCGCGTTCGCGGCAGGGCTGAAACTTCCAACGGAAGCCACCAGCGCAATTAGCGCCCACATGCCAGTAATTCGTCGCTTCATCTTGTCTTTCATGGCTGGAAGGCTCGCTGATGAGCTGCCCGGAGTTCTATCATGCTAACAACTCACTTTGCAGTCCGTTGGCGACATCCCGGAGCCAGTAGCGTCCAGCCCCGCGCCAGTTCGATCGAGCCACTGATCGCCGTTATGTAGTGAAATCGCATCAGGCGACAGTGGCTTGACGGGTTCTTGCCTCATTCAAGGTGTGTTCTTAGCGCAAAGGCTGACCTCGTTGGCGTTCTGAGGGTTCATACAACCCGCGACCCCTTTGCAGGCGGCGTTTCCCATCCCGTCCGTGCAGATGATTACGTTCTGCACTCCTGAAATCGGCATCTTGCAGAAGGTGTAAGTCTGGTTGCACGTTTTACCCTGTACGATAGGGCAGACCTTCGTGAAGGTTCCTGAGCTGTTACACGGCCCCGGGTCCGCCCCGAGGATGTGTCTCCCGCCCTCCGAACCAGGACCGGCGGCGAGGACCGCAGCCACCAGTAGGGCTCCAGCGCCCATGTTCCAGTGAAGGAATCGCATCGAAAAACCTCCCGTTTTCGAGGAACGAAGTGAGTCTGCCACTGCGGCCGACTTCTTAAGTCCACACATTACCCGCAATCCGGAAACGCGCCGGTGGCGACCCAGTGGTGACCCAGTGGCGACTCGAAATAAGTC
>JANYAJ010000506.1 GCA_025361385.1 Nitrospira sp. | reverse complement strand
CATCGATACTGCGGTCCCGCACTTTATGCTGGAGCCGCTCATAGCCCCAGTTCTCACACATCTTGGCATGCACGAAATATTGATTGATCGCGGTCAGATCTGCGGTCAGCACCTTATTCAGAACGTTGATGACACCCTCTTTTGCTTTCATGGTTCCTCCCCTTTCTCACGTTAGATTGGCCCTCATCATGAGAGACGCACATGTCGGTATCCGAGCCGAATGCTCAGGCAGAACACATACGTTCATTATCGGCACCTGCAGGCCATTACGTCAACCGAGCGGCGCGAGGCCACGCTGGCCAACCGCCAATGCCGAGGAGATAGATTCTGATCGATGTCGGATACGTCGAGGACGAGAAAAAAATGGGCAAGAAAACAGCAGTTGATCGAAATGGCGTGAACGAGGCTTATCCGGCTTCGCGATAGCCACATTCTTCGTCGCGACATTGGACGCTTCGTCCAACTTGTTTGGTCACTTTTTCAATGAGGAACGGAGCACTGCAGGTCGGGCAGGCCTTGTTGATTGGACGATCCCACATGGCGTATTCGCATGCCGGATATTTGCTGCAGGCAAAAAATGCCCGCGCGCCCTTCTTGGTGCGCTTTTGAACGAGATCGCCACCGCAGCCTGGCTGTGGGCATTTCACGCCGAGCGCAAGCGGCTTGGTCGTCTTACATTCCGGGTACGCAGAGCAGGCCATGAACTTGCCAAATCGCCCGGTCTTCACCACCATGGGACTGCTGCATTTTTCACACTTCTCATCCGTCGTCAGTTCAATCTTCGGGACGATCTTAATGGTGCCATCCTCGAGCTTCTCGAAGTTCTGCGTGTTCTTGCAGGGCGACTTATCCTTGTAGGCAGGACAGGCGAGAAACTTTCCATTCCGTCCCCATTTAATCTCCATCATCTTGCCACACTTCTCGCAGGGAAGATCCGTCGGTGGCTCCACCGTGTCCTTGGGGCCAGGAATGGTCTTCGCCTTCTCCAGATCCGCAGTAAAGGTGCCGTAAAACTCCCGCACTGCCGTCACCCACGGTTTATTGCCTTCTTCGACTGCGTCCAACTCCTCTTCCATGTGCGACGTGAAGTCGACGTTGATCAGGTCCGGGAATCCCTTCATCAGGAAGTCATTCACCGTACGCCCAGTTTCAGTGGGACCGAAGCGCCCATCCACCTTCTCGGCATATTTGCGATCCTGAATCGTGGAAATGATGCTCGCATACGTGGATGGCCGACCGATGCCTTTTTCTTCCAATTCTTTAATCAGCAAGGCTTCGTTATACCGAGGCGGCGGCTGGGTGAAATGTTGTTTCGAGAGTACGCCAGGGACCGTCTGCCCCTCCAAATGCACAAGCTGTAACTTCTCTCCCTCGTTAAGCATCGGCAACTGACGTTCCGCCTCGTCCTCAACCTCCTGCTCGTCTTTTTGCTTCTGTGCGAGCAGCTCCTTATCGACTCCCTCCATGTAGACGATCGTATGGCCGGGAAACTTCACGACGGTGCCGGTCGAGCGAAAGAGAAACTTCTCCTTCGTCTTGACGGGGCTCGAGTCTACGCGAGTCACGTCGAAGATCGCAGGGACCATCTGTGACGCAATAAATCGATTCCAAATCAACTGGTACAGCCGATAGACATCCAGCTCTAAGTACTGCTTGATCGATTCCGGGTCACGGGACGCCGACGTGGGGCGAATCGCTTCGTGTGCTTCTTGCGCCGCCTTCTGCGTTTTATACAGATTCGGCGTAGCAGGCAAATACTCGGACCCGAACCGCTCCTGAATCACCTGACGCGCTTCGTTCATCGCCTCGGTCGAGATGCGCGGAGAGTCGGTTCTCATGTAGGTAATGAGACCGGTCTGGCCTTCCGCCCCGATTTCGATGCCTTCATAGAGCTTCTGCGCCAACGTCATCGTTTTCTTCGACGAGAAATGCAGCTTACGCGCCGCTTCCTGTTGCAGCCGACTGGTGATGAAGGGGGCAACGGGATTCCGCTTCTTTTCTTTTCGCTCAATCGAGTCGACGACGAACGCTTTCCCCTGGATGGCATCGACGATGCGCTGCGCGTCGGTCGCGGTCTCAATCGATGCGTCCTGTCCATTGATCTTCTGCAGCTTGGCGTCGAACGACGGAGGGTTGGTCCCGGATAACAGCACGGCAATCGACCAGTACTCTTCCGCCCGAAACGCTTCTCGTTCCTGTTCCCGTTCGCAAATCAATCGCATCGCCACGGACTGAACCCGACCCATGCTGAGTCCGCGCCGCACCTTGGTCCAGAGTAATTGGCTGCCTTGATAGCCGACGATCCGATCCAGCACCCGGCGGGCCTGCTGCGCATTCACCAGCTTCATATCGACTTGTCCGGGTGACTGTAGTGCGCGCTTAATGGCCGATTCCGTGATTTCATTGAAGAGGACCCGGAACACCTTGCCCTCTAGTTGATCCTTCGATTTAGACTTGGATTTTGACTTAGATTTTGATTTTGGCTTCTCAATCAATTCCTGTTCGAGATGCCAGGCGATGGCTTCGCCTTCTCGATCGGGGTCCGACGCAAGATACACCTTGTCGGCCTCTTCCGCCTTTTTCTTAATATCCGCCAAGACCTTCGACTTTCCCTTAATCGTCACATATTGGGGCTCGAAATCGTGCTCCAGATCGACCCCAAGCTTGCTGGTGGGAAGATCCTTAATATGTCCGACTGAGGCCATGACGGTATACCCACGCCCCAGATACTTACTGATGGTGCGTGCTTTCGTCGGGGACTCGACAATAATGAGTGACTTGGCCATGAAGACTCCGATTCGCTACGAGGGTGACCCTCTCATCCGTACCAAATAATACACATCCGTGCAACTGTTCGATAATTATGTTCGAAGATACCGCTGTCCCGGCAGTTGTGCGACTTGCTGTCGAAGCTCCAGGGACAAGAGCGCGGCCATCACGGTGGGCACCGGCATCCCTGTCACAACGATCACGTCGTCCACGGTGAGCGGATCGTACGACAAGGCATCATACACCAGCTGTTCTTCTTTACCCAACTGATCGCTGGGCCCCTTCTTCGTCTGAGAAGGCTGCAGGCGCAGGCGTAACGCCGGCTCCAGCTGCGGCAGCACCGCATCGATGACATCCTGTGCCCGCTCGATCAAGGCCGCACCATCTTTGAGCAAGGCGTTCGTCCCTCGACTAGTGTCTTGCTTCACAAAACCAGGAACCGCAAAGACCTCTCGGCCTTGCTCAGCGGCCAGCCTCGCGGTAATCAACGATCCGCTGTTGATGGCCGCCTCTGTGACGATCACCCCCAGAGACAGACCGCTGATGATACGATTTCTCCTGGGAAAGTGGTGGCTATGGGGAGGCGCGCCCACCGGCGCCTCAGACAGGATGGCCCCGCGTTCTTCAATCTGTCGGCGCAATCGGTCATGTTCTGGCGGGTAGGTTCGATCGATCCCGCAACCGAGGACGGCCACGGTACGCCCCTGCGCAGCAAGCGCGCCACGGTGGGCTGCTGCATCGACGCCGCGCGCAAGACCACTCACCACCGTCATACCCGCTGCCGCCAAATCGTGGCTGAGCTCCTCAGTCATGGC
>JANYAJ010000547.1 GCA_025361385.1 Nitrospira sp. | reverse complement strand
GTGGGGGTCTTCATGCAGCGACTCTGCTCCAGAACCTGCACCAGTTTCAAGCGGTGGAGAACGGCAGAAACGCCGCATCAGACAAGGCGTTCACACAGGATCGGACCACGGAAAGACCCACTCGAATGTGCGAAGACCCAGTTTTCTATGCCGCTTGCGCCTCACATGTCCGCACGGTAGGATCATATCTATGAAAGCTCCATTGGGAAAAGGCATCTTTCTCATTGCCGCGCCTTCCTTGCGCGATCCGAACTTCCGGCAGACCGTCGTCTTGCTCTGCGAGCATGGGGCTGAAGGTGCGCTGGGTGTTGTCGTCAATCGTCCCACGGCGATGTCGGTCTCGGAAGCGTTACCTCAAGTGCCGATCCTCGAAGGCCAACGGCATGTCCTCTTCTCCGGAGGGCCGGTGCAAACGAATCAGGTCATGATGCTCTATCGATTGGATCAGTTGCCTGAGAACTCCCATCATGTGTTCGATGGGATCTGTCTCGGCGGGGATACAGACCTCGTCGATCGTATTTTAACCAACAGCGGAGGGCACGATGCCTTCCGTGCCTACCTCGGGTATTCCGGTTGGGGCCCAGGGCAATTGGAGTCTGAAATGCAGACCGGTTCCTGGTTTACCATTCCGGCAGATCCCAATGCCGTGTTCGACAAGGATCCCACCCGTATCTGGCCCGATATTGTGAGCGCCCTGGGTGACGACTACCGTCACTATGCGGATATGCCTTTCGACCCCTCCCTGAACTAGCAGAATGCTCAAACAGGCCGCCAGCAGGAAAAACGCTGAACGGTGAGCGATGAGTTATGAACGGGGAAACTGATTTCACCTCAGCGTTCCGCGTTCATCGCTCTGAGCTTTCCTGCTGCGGCCTTGCTGAAAGCCTGTTTGAGCATCCTGCGAAAAAAATACTAGTTTGATCTTATCCGTGCGTCTCCTTCTCCCGTTCCATTGCAGCCTTCTCGCGCAGGGTGGTACCCTGCGTCCTCGTGCGGTTAGCTTCCAGGAGTCGCCCGATATGCTCAAACGCCTTGGCTGTTGGATGGTACTGGTGTTCCTTGCCGGTGCCTGCTCCGGCTGCGGGGTGCTCTATACCGTAGTGAAGTCGGAATCCAAACTGGACCGGCTGGCCGTGCCGATGACGAAGGCTGAGGTGATCGAACAGATCGGTCGTCCGGATCGCGTGTTGCGCGACGATGGCCGCTTGCTGGTCTGGGAATATTCCCTCACGGCCCGCAAGCAATGGCTCTATGAGTTGGCGTTTTGCCCGATCTCGGTCTGGATCGGCGGCTGCATTTTCTATCCCTTCACGAACATCGCCTCGGAACATCAACGAGAATATCCCTATCATGTTGTGCTGGTGAACGACGAGCTGTGCGCCTGGGGTGCTCCCTCGGCCATTCTGCAACGGCGTCGCGCTTGCGCCTCGTCTGGCACAGCTGCTCTGGGCTCAGGCGGCATGCTCGGACGTCCTGAGCCGGTCGTCACCGGCGTCGGGCCGATCAATCGAGACACGATCGATCATTATCGCACAATGGCTGTGATGCCGTTTGTCGATGCGGGCACCACTCCGGGATCCGGAGCTCGTGTCGCCGGGATCATGACGACCTTACTCCTGGATCTAGATATCAATATTGTCGAGCGGGCCAAGCTCGACGAAGTGTTCAAGGAGCAGGTCATTCAACTCAAGTATGCCGACGATGCCGAGGTGTTGAAAGTCGGGAAGCTTGTCGGCGCCCATGCGATCATTGTGGGTGAAGTACAACAATGGGAGCGAACGGAGGGGGAGCAAGTGAGCCGCGTGGCGCTGGCGTTTCGGATGATCGACGTGGAAAGCGGGTTGGTCCTGTTTAATGGGGAGGGGCATAGTTCCGATGCCACGGCCGATGATCCTGAGGGCTTGGCCCGCGTCATCGCACATCGCATCCTCGCCCGGTTCGGATCACAAACCGGCTTGCTCGGGTCAGGACGAATCGGGGTCAATTGGGACTTACAAGAAATAGTCGGCGCTCGCTACTACCTCGTGCGGGAACTCCGAAGCGGT
>JANYAJ010000542.1 GCA_025361385.1 Nitrospira sp. | reverse complement strand
GGAAAGGACCACTTTTTCGGTTCCAAGCGAGGATGAAAAGCGACGAGCCTGCCCTCGACGGCCACCTGTTTTATTTTGGGAAAATCGACGGCGGACAGACGGCTGAAGATACGGTCACAATTAAAGTTCCCTCTGATCGGCCAGACGGAACGATTCCCGTCCGCATTGTCTTCGAGGAATACAACGGGTTCGTTCCGGATCACCTCACCGCCATGCTCGCATTGAAGGGCCTCCCTCGACCTCGCTTCGCCTACACGCTCCAGATTATCGACGACGGAAGCGGCAACTCAGTGGGCAACGGCGACGGACGCATTCAAAAAGGAGAAGCGGTCGACCTCCTGGTGACGGTCAAGAACGTCGGTACTGTACCCGCCCAGCATACGTCCATTGATGTGTCCGTTCCGGCAAACCATAACCTTCGCCTCAGCAAGACGCTGATGGAATTCGGCTCTTTGAAACCGGATGAGACCAAACATGCGACGGTGAATCTGTTTGTCGGCAGAGACATCCGCGACGAATACCTCCCCGTCCGACTGTTGATCAAAGAGCGCAGTTCGAACCAGATACTCGACGATACGGTGAAACTCGCAGTCGACCACCGTGTTGCGCCTCAGATTATGGCCACCAATAAGATGGTCGCCATTGAATTGCCTTCCGTGAATATTCACAGCGGGGCAGGCCAGGAAACGTCGGTCATCGCCTCTGGTGCGAAAGGCCAGGAGCTGGCGGTATCCGGTGAACTGGGAACGTGGTATCGCGTGCACATATCCGAGACCGAGGTTGGCTGGATCGCCAAAAGCGCGGTGAAAGAGACGCAGGAACTCGTAAAAGGCGATATGCCGATTCCGGCGATCACCGGCGTGCCCGTGGTAAAGCTGTTTCAGAATGCGCCCCCCGTCATCGCGCTGGCGACTCCGTCTGACGGCATCGAAGTGAACGTGGAGCGAATCAGCCTGGCCGGCGCCGCGGCCAGTGAAAAAGGCGTCTCCAGAATTGAGATTCGCCTGAACGGACAATTGGTGTCGCATCGTGACAATCGTGGCATCGCCGTCAAGCCCGGGGGGGGCGAAACGCCGACGAACATGGAGTTTGCCGAGAAACTCACACTCCTCGAAGGCAAGAACCAGGTCGTTGTGACTGCCATTGACCGCGACAACCTCTCATCCAGCCGGACGCTTTCCGTCACGCGCACCGTCGACCGCGGCAAGGTTTGGGCAGTCGTCATCGGCATCTCGCAATACAAAAGCGTGCAATCGCTTCGCTACGCCGACAAGGACGCCCTCGCCTTCTACGACTATTTGCTACACCATCTCGACGTTCCCAAGGAACAGATCACGTTGCTCATCAACGACCACGCCACCCTCATGAGTCTCAAACGAACCCTTGGCACCGAACTCAAGAGGAAGGCAGGAGAAAAAGATACAGTGATCGTCTATTATGCCGGTCATGGCGCGCCGGAGGCCGATGCCTCAGCCGGCGACGACGATGGTCTGGAGAAATACATCGTGCCCTACGACGCCGACCCACGGGACCTCTATACTACTGCATTGCCGATGCGCGAGATCGAAACCATCTTCCAACGGCTCACCCCGGAACGCATCATTTTCATCTCCGATTCCTGCTATAGCGGCGCCACGGCTGGCCGGACTTTCGCAACAGCCTCGCGGCGTGCCATCGTCTCGGAAAACTTCCTGACTCGTCTCTCCAAAGGCAAAGGTCGAGTTGTGCTCACCGCCAGCAAAGCTAGCGAGGTCAGCGAAGAACGGGAGGATCTCGGTCACGGGGTGTTTACCTATTACCTGCTTGAAGGGTTGAAGGGAAAAGCCGACGCAGACAGAGACGGCATCGTGACGGTCGACGAAGTCTATGCCTACGTCTCCAAAAAAGTTCCGGAAGTCACAGGTCAAAATCAGCATCCCGTCAAACGTGGCGAGGTCGAAGGCCAACTGGCCCTCGGCCATGTCCGCTAAGTACGAAGCTCACCGTATTGAATGGAGGAATCATGACGCAGTCCCCACATCGATATATGCTCGCCATATCCCTGGCCCTGACGGTCGCCGGTTGTGCCGAAACGGCGTCCCTGCTGGAACCGGCCAAGATTGGATCGTACGCGGTGAAACAAGACGCGCCTCTGTCGGCGTCGCTATCTCCCAGGATCTACGTGGCCAACGAAAGCACCAATGACGTCAGCGTCATCGATGCCACCACCTTTCAGCCGATCGGAACCATTCCTTCCTTGAACCACTCAACTCATGACCTGGCTGTGAGCCGTGACGGTCGCCGCCTCTATGCCTCGAATCTTGCATCGGGTCGTATTTCGGTGATCGACACGGTCAAGCGGGAAACCATCGCCTCGATCTATACCGGCGAACGCTGTCACGTCGTCGCCTTGAGCAACGACGACTCGCAGCTCTGGGTCGCCAACATCGGCGAGAATACGATCTCGATCGTCGACACGAAGACGTTCAGGATCCTGGGCACCATCCCTGTGGCCAAAGGACCGACTGGACTGACCTTCTCGCACGATGGCCGGTTTGCCTTCGTCAGCGGCCAGGGAGACAAGACGGTCGGTGTCGTCGACACCGCCACGCACCAAGTGATCAAGACGATTCCCGTGGGCGCCAATCCCCATTTCATGGTTGTGAGCCGCGACGGGCATGTATGGGGCGTCAATACAGGACAAAACGACATTTACGTCTTGGACCCGGAGACACATGAGAAAGTCGGCACCTTTATCGTCGGCGACAAGCCACAGCAAATCGCCTTTGCCTTCAAAGGCACCAGCGGATCGATCGCCTATGTGACCGTCGGAAGCCTGAACAAGGTGATTGGGCTGGGAGGCGATCCGAGCAACCTCAAGATCGTCGATGAAATCGCCGTCGGCGAAGGTCCGAACGGCATCTGGTCCAACCAGGAAGGGACCAGGCTCTTTGTCGCCCACGACAAGGGGAACGAAATTCGCGTCATCGACACCGGCACGGGGCAAACCATCGCGACAGTGCCTGTTGGGCGCAAACCCATTCGCGTCGTCGTCTCACGGTAGTCAACAGGATGCGACAGAAGACCAGAACATACGACTGAAGGAGCCACGACATGACAACAGCAACACTGACAGCAATCACCGCCATCCTTTCCCTCAGCCTAAACCTCGGCCTCACCGCGCTTGCTTCCGCCCAGGGCGCACCGGTCGGCACCGCCACAAATGCTATCGGTGAACTCGTCATCGTGCGCACCGACGGTGTGCAGCAGCGGTTACAGGGAAAAGGCAACGTCCCGCTCTATGAAGGCGATGTCCTCAAGACCGATGGCAGCAGCCAGGCCATGATCGAATTTGTCGACGGCGTGACCGTGGCGCTTAATGAAAATACAAGCTTCAAGCTCCTGTCCCGCTGGGAAAAGGATATGCCCGTCGTCCGGATTCTCCGCTTAAAACAAGGCGAAGTCTGGGCCAAGACCAATGGCGGCCCCAAGCGTTTTGAAGTGGAGACCCCCGTCGCCACCGCTGCGGTGAAGGAAACCGAGTTCAACCTGAAAGTCCAAGACGACGGGCAGAGCATTCTCACCGTCATTGAAGGCGTCGTGTCTTTTGGTACACCCTTCGGCACCTGCCCGATCCGGACCGACACGATCAGCTATGGCGTGCGAGGAAAGAAATGCACCAAGCCGGCGGCGGCAGATGCCAAAGCCGCCAAGTCCTGGACAGAGGCATTGCGGACGCCCGTGAAGTGAAGAATTGAACCTTTCCCAGTATGCACTCGACTCAGTACCAGCAGATGATGTCGATCTCTGCACCACATCATCTGACCGCCGAGGAAAATGGGGAGGCCGATGTCAATCGCCCGTTTGAGCTACTTTGTGAGCATGCACATGCCCAGACGAAAGGCCGTCGGTTTAGGGATTGCGATCACCTTAGCAATAGTTGGCTGTGCGACTCAGGAGCCCCAACGTCCATCTCACGGGCCCATCGACACAGCCGCCATCCAGTCAACCGATATCTCCAACGAGACGATTGAACTCAACACGAGCATCCACTTTACAGCCCCTGACGGGACGCCCATGCTCGTTGCACCGAATGAATATCTGGTCGAACGGATACCGGACCGTCAGCTTCAGCTAGTACCGAGCAATGGCGGATCACCCTTGATCGTCGCAGCAGACACAGGCACGCACGACCTCGATGTATCCACGCCCTTTCCTCTCATCATTGCCCTGAACGATGATGCGCGTGACCTAGTCCTCCTCATGCCCGATGGCACGGCATTAGACGCGCGCGGTTCCCTAAGCGGCGTTCAAACGCGTGACACCGTGAGCGTGCGACGCCACTATCAATTGGCCTACCAACTCGATCAGGCAACCGGTCAGGTGCAGTTCGGCAATGGAGTAACGGGTCAACAGCCGCTCCCGGGTCAGTCGACTTTGGCCACTACGTATCGTCAGGGAGCTGGAACAGCGGACAACGTCGCCTCACCCTCTTCGCAGAATTCCGAAATCGAGATGATTAACCTGCAATCGATTGTGTCACAACGACAATTGGCTGTAAGCCTCGCTCAGAATATTTTCGCCGCGCAGAATGAGCATTTTCATCTTGAGTACAACACGAATCGTCCTGGCAGCGACTACGGGCAGCGGGCCACGGCCAGCCCGGAAGCCTGTCGCGCTGCCTGCTCAGCCGACAATAAATGCCAAGCCTTTACCTTTGTGAAACCGCCTGCCGGCGCTTCGGCAGGACAATGCTATCTCAAGCAAGCGGTGCCGATTCAGAGTGGAAATCCCTGTTGCATTTCTGCCAAGCGAAAGAGTGCAGCACAGGAACTCATCGGAAACATGGGCAGATAGTGCGAGGTAACCCTGGCATATCAATCCGACACATTCCGCAGGCCTGAACGCACGTGCGGCGGAAGATGTCCACACCATGAGCACCATATCCTCTAGACCGTCGCTCTCGGAGTCATAGAAAGGCCGATCATGATCAGACCGACCGCTTCACTCTTCATAGGCCTCGTCGTCAGTCTCCTCTCCACAACCATGGGATGGGCGGAGCCTGCATCCCCGGTCCTACTGTTCGAGCGGCCCAGCCATTTCACCGCGCCGGATGGCACCGATGTGCTGGTAGCGGCAGGCACCTATCGCGTAGAACAATCCGCAGAGGCACAGCTCCGGTTAATCGCCGATCCCCTACAACCAGCTTTTGAGATTACAGCTGCCGCCATGACGCATGAGGAAACCGTCGCGGCGCCTTTGGCGTTATTGATCGCCGAAGAGGGCCAAACAGACGAAGTCCATCTTGTGTTGCTACGTCCTGACGGACAAGGTCTCGATGCAACGGGATCGTTGAGTGGGATCAGGTCACGGGCCACGAGCCGGACATTGACGGCAGCTCAACTGCACAGCAGTCTGGTGCAATCCACGGGGCTATTCAGCGGCACGGACTCACAGCCTAGCGTGCTCTATGGTATTGCGCCGACCGGCGCCTTGAAGTGGTACCGCCACAACGGCGCGCCAACCGGCGCAGGGTTGAACTCGCCCGGTGCCTGGACCGGCCCGACCGAGGTCGGATCTGGCTGGCAAGACTTCATCCAGGTCGTACCAGGGGGTGGAACGGTGCTGTACGGCATCGCTCGCGATGGCACCTTGAAATGGTACAGCCATAACGACGCCATGAATGGAACTCCGGCTTGGCAGGGGGCCAAGAATGTCGGCACCGGGTGGCAGAACTTCAAGCAGGTCTTTTCAGGATCGGAAGGCATTCTATATGCCATCGCCCAGGACGGGACCCTGAAGTGGTATCACCACACAGGATATCGCGACGGCGCTGCGACCTGGGACGGCCCCAAGACTGTTGGCAGCGGATGGCAGAATTTTAAAACCGTGTTCGGGATGGGGGATGGCGTGATCTACGCCATTGCCGGTGATGGAAAATTGAAATGGTATAAGCATACGGGTTTTCGGGATGGCACGGTGGCCTGGGAAGGTCCGAAAGATGTCGGGACCGGGTGGCAGAACTTTAAGCAAGTTTTCGGAGCAGGCAATGGCCTCATCTATGCGATCGCCAACGACGGCATTTTAAAGTGGTACAAGCACCTCGGCTATCGCGACGGGACCTTTGCCTGGGAAGGGGCAAAAGATATCGGCACCGGCTGGCAGGGGTTTCCCACTGTCGTCGCCCTCCTCCCCCCCCTGCCAACGGCAGCGGCCGCCGCCACAATAGCACCGCCAGAAACCGTTGTGACTTCCGGCTCCGGGAACTGGGTCACATGGAATTATCTCGCCATGCACCATCCCGAGATCGTGGCGCAGGCGCTGGCAGATGTTCAAACCAATACACAACCGCGTACCTCTATCGTTGGGTTAGCGTCTGACGTGGAGCTGAACGCCATGCTCAAAACTGATTGGACCGCGGAAGTGAGTCGGCTTGCCACGATGGGTAAGGCCAGTGGGCCGCAAGCCGGAATCACGCCACGGGGCCTGCCTGGTGGCCTGTCCTTAACGGACCAGGTCACGGCTGTTCCTCAACAGTCTCCTTTTTCGCCGATACTGAAAACCCTTCCCTCTGCGTCAGACCAGGTCACGGCCATCCCTTCTGGCAAAACGACGCTCCCATCGGCGTACCAACTCATTGACCTTAACCTCCCCCCGCGGAACCTCGGAAGCGTGTGGGCAGGTCAATCCGCCTTCGCCTACGTGTTCATCACTGCCCCGGCAGATGGGTATATTGAAGGCCGATTCAACTTAAATGCCACGAACCGGCATTTCCGCATCGTGAATGCCAAGGCTTACACAGGAGAAGTGGTGAATGGAATCCCCTCCGTGTCTTTGACCATTCCGGGAGGTCAGTATCAGGATGTGGTCGTGGATCCTGCCAATCCGCCGTCTCAAATCAGCAAAGCAGGGTTCGTCGCCATCCTGGCAAAAAAAGGCCAGCTGATCGCATTCACGGTCGCATTCGAGCCTGTCGGCCTCGGAATGACGCCGGTGGGCAACAATGAAGCTACCCTGGAATTGAGTGGAGCGACGAGTACAGAGATCAATATTCTTTCACCAAACGCTCCAGTGGTCACATGGAGGCGTATGGCGTCGATTCTCGCGCGTTTCGAAGGCATCAACTTCGGTGTGCTCGGTGCGATGAGTGATAGCGCCATCACGGTATTTTATGATGGGACTCCCTGTGGGCGGCTCATTCCTGTTCCTGCCAGCGTCACCTTTCACAATGCCGAGCAACAGGCCCGAAGCATCTCGGTCACGGCCGAACTCTCGCATCCCTTGCATATGCAAGGCTTCACCGTGTCGCTCGCTCCAGGAGAGCGCAAGCAGGTTCCCATTCCAATTCAGATCGATTCCTGTCCAACGCAGGGGGTCGAATACATGGGACGATTGAATTATGCGTATGCGGATGTCGTCAGACATGCAGAATTTGGCGTGACGCTTTACCCGAAACTGCTCCATTGGTACAAAGATTCGGCTGACGTTGGGTCCTGTCGGTACAGCTGGGATATCTACGCCCAACCAGACGGGACAACGCGCTTTGCCTATAGTTTGCGGAACACCAATCTCGTCTCTGAAATGCAGCTGGATTTACGATTTTTGCTGCTTGGAGTGAATATCGGCAGAGGCGTCTTGAGCGACGGTCAAAACACCGTGCATACCAAATTCGGAGGGTACACGACACATTCGTCGTTCGTGCAAGACAATTACCCGAGACTCTTCTCAGAGCGCGCCCAAGCGGGATTGAGATGTCATACTCCGGGATTTTAATTGAATTCAAAGAGCCTCCCCTTGAACTGAGTGTGAACGACGAGGAGAAGGAAGCATCATGAACATCCCAGGCTGGAATCAGATTTGTTTCGAACGGGTGGAGACGAAGCCTGTTCTCACTAGGTCCACTCTAGGAATGGTCTTTGCCGTTGTGAGCATGCTGGCGTTGGTCTCCCCTGCATGGGCAAGGCTCGCTCCCTTCGATGGAATCGGAGGAGCCGGCGGCGCGCCGTACCGCATTGATTGTGGTGAATCGGCGGTACTGGTGGGGGTCACGGGGCAATCGGGTCTGGTGATCGATCGCATCGCCGGTCTCTGCGTGAAAATCGATCCGGTCTCCGGAACGTGGGTCGGAGGTGTCTACGAGACGGCATCGGCCGGCGGCACCGGCGGCTCACGGTTTCAAAAGGCCTGTCCGGTCGGCCAGGCGCTCATCGGCCTTGAGGGCACCATCAAATACTTCAGCGGAACCAACGTTGTTGCGTCGCTGGGGATCAACTGCACTGAATTGAAAATCAGAACGGAGTTCCAACCTCCGGTCATTAAAGGTTTCCGTCAGGTCGGTCCCCAAGGAGATTTCGATCCGCTCACAGTCGATGCGTCGCAAGACCTCTGTTATCCTCCAGTCCTCAAACCCGGCCATTCACAGGTTGAATGGACTCGTGTCGGCGTCGCCCTGGAAGGCCGGGCAGGTCTGTACCTCGATCATGTGCATCTCCTATGCGGGGAACTACTGCAGAATACCCAAGGCTATCGCGTCGACTTCCGAACCAGTGCCAGAACCGCTATTCCGGAAGGCACGCCGCTCAACATCCAATGGCGAGCTACTGGTGTAAAGCCTGAGCTCACGCCGAACTTGGGATACACTTGGGAGTTGCAAGACTTGACCCATACCAAGCCCGGGATGCTCGGCCCCCAACCAACCTCTATCCAAAATCCCTGCACCTACGCGGCACAGCCCTGTGAAAGCGGCTGGGTCTACTCCTCCTCTTCTTCCCAAGTGACCTTTCATAGCCTCCCGCCGGCTCTATATGAATTGCGTCTGACCGTCAGCCCGACAGTGCCGTCTCCCGCACAGTCAGTAGCCAGCACCAAGTTTGAGATCGTTCCGAATCAGTTGGTCGAGGTGACGGTAAATCCAGGTACCGTTCGCCCTGGTCAAGCATCTACCGCAACCGTCGTCTTGGAAGGGCCGACGCCACCACGTGGGAAAACCATTTATCTATCAAGCTCGAATGCGTCGCTCGTCCCAGTCCCTCCCTCCATTGTCATACCCGGAGGCACATCGAGAGGAACCATCGCACTTCGGAGTGGATCTCCCATATCAGCGGGTCAGGCTACCATCACGGCCTCGCTCTTTGCTCCCTTCTCTCAACAAGTCATCGCCACTGATATGAAACAGGCCAATTCGCTTGGCGTGCTGTCCCGAGGCCTTGAAGGGACCGAGCCGTCTGAGCCTGCGTTGACAGAAGAGAAACCGGCCGAACCGACCGGAGAGCCAGTGGCATCCACTGAGGTGCCGGCTCTATTGGAAACACCCGACGATGTGAATCAGGAGGTGCAGGAACGAGGCGTCAGAAACCTGACCCTCCGCCCTGCCACAACCCTGTCACCAGCATCACAAGCACTGGTGGCTGTACCCGTTCAAAAAGCGCCCAGCAGTGGTGCCGTGTCCGAACTCAAATCAGCAGTGATCGCCTCCCAGGCACTGACCCTGCCCAGCGCCACGAAACAAGCCGTTCTTACGATTCAGCCGGATGTCCAGATTCAACAGAATAATCTCATTCAGCCGAACCTCAAGCGTTTCCAGACGCCATGAACCAATCTTATCCTATGCTCAGAATGGAGAACCAGGTTAAGGAAGCAGAGCATCTTGCATGTGGTCTCGATTGAAATGAACCTGCAAGGCCATGTTGCGACCCACGTGATGACACTTGAGTAAAAGACGGTCGAGGAGGCGTCCATGACATTACAACGCCGCACCTTCAGCCAGCGACCAATCGCCCTCATCATAATATGTGGAGTGATGGCTTGCCTGGGAACGTTCGCACAAGACACGCGAGCGCAAGAGGCCCAGGAACAGGCTCAATCCGCAGAGACCTCCGGTCAGGTTCAGGAAAGGGCCGTTCCAGGACGGCCGAGTGGAGTCTCAGACGTCCCGCTCGCAGCCATTCCAGGCGCCGTTTCTTCCCCTCCACCATGCGCGTTACCTGTCAAGGGGCTGGGTCCAGGAGTAGACGCAGCCAACGAACTGATGAACGTTCCTTGGTGTGCACTGGCGCGCCAATATATGGGTGATGCCGCTCAGAACATTCAGGGTCTGACCGCAAAACCCTTGGCCGATAGCCACGGAGGCGGGGATCTCCATTGGGCGTTCGGGCTTCAGGTCACACAGGCCACCGGCCATGCAGACTTGGCGGCCTCACCGGGCTTCAGAGCCGTGTCACCCCTATTAAAGGGGTTCACGTTCGAAGCCCCCCTTGATCGCTATTGGAACTTCTCGATCGGAGGGACGGTACAAGCTCACGCGACTGTCAAGGAAAAGAATCCACTGACCGGGAAGGATGCGGTGACCTATCTGGACTGGTCGCCGACCATCCCGTTTGGACTTCGCATCACGAATTTTCGCCTCACTGCGTCGGTGGACTTAAACAATGCACAACTCGACAGGCCGACGTTGCAACGCGTGGTCGTCCAGCCGCAATTGCAGCTCGAAGGAGATGGGTTCATCCCGGTGTCAATTCCCGTTCAACTACAAGTAAGTCCCTTGCCCGGACGTATCGAGATTAAGGGACGCATCACCAATTTAAGCCTGGGACTCAAGGGCGAGTTCGATGCTCGGTTGACCGGCGATCTCGTCATCACGATCTTCCCGACGACCTATGACATCTATTATGAGGTGGACTACCCTGTCTCGGACCATAACCTGATCCACGGGGATCTCTCCCTTCAACAGGCGTCCGTTGCGCTTGCGGGTCACCTCTCGATCACGTTGAACCGAGTCGGGAGACAGACGATTCCCTTCACGTTGACTGTCCCCTGGGTCATTCCCGCATCGGAGTCACTGAATCAGGCATTTCAGCTCATGCAGCTCCAGGCGCCTCAAGTATGGGGCGAGGGAGCGGCTGGTGCAACGCCATCAGGCCCCCTCTCGCCGGCCGGTCTTCTTCCGATGCCGACCCCGCTTTCACCGTCGGATCTCGCGAAGAACGCGGGTGAAATCGAGACGGCGATTCAGTCGCACCTTTTAGAAGGGACTGTGTTGTCCCTGGATCACAATCAACTAAAACCCATAAACAGCCTCCTGCCGCGCGTCAGTCAGGCGCCCCCTCCCCCACCGCTGTCCTATGCGCTGAAAGCCGATTCGGCGATCTGGACTGGACATTATCTCGCCGCCGAATCATTTCGGTCTGCCGCGACAGGCGACCCGGCCGCACTCGACCGCGTGAAACAGATCCTGCACGGATTCTCACTGCTTTTCGATGTCACCAGCGACGCTGCCGTCATCCAGGGACAGGCGATGCCGGTACGCCAGTACCCTGGAGTCCTGTCACGGACAGTCTGGTCAGCGGCCAGCAGCGGGATTGATTTCTCAGACGAGGGACGACAGAAGGGAAGCTTGAACCAGCAACCCTGTTACTACGAGAAACCAGATGGCGGCTGGGACCTGGTCACGGAACAGGGGCCACAACACTTTAAAACATATAGTGGAGCCCTCGCGGCGTTGAATTCGGTCTTAGCGAAAAAGCAGACTGCGGCTCCATCACGGCCTCTCCAACCAGGCTTGCTGCAACCTCAGCTTGCCTTGCCGCTAGTACGGCCGGTGGGAAACGTTTGGTATGGATGGGGGTGCGGCGCAGACCATGCGATCAGTCGTGATGCATATGTCGGCGCCATGATGGGGCTGACGTACGCCTACTTCCTGGTTCAGGATCCTGACGTGAAGCACACCGCGCAACGTCTCATGGAGGATGTACTCGATCACCTGCTTGGGCCTGGACAATGGAACGTCCTGCTCGCGCCCTATGACAGGATCCGCACCTCCTACTTTGGAAACATCGACATGCAGTTGACGTTCTTGCGGATTGGGAAGGCCATCAATCCTCAAAAGTACGGCCCGGTCTATGACCGTTACGCGCCGGCCTCCGAAGTCATATGGGTGCCCACGTGGATTACGATCCTGGATCCCGTTACGAGCTATTTCAAGTTCAACTTAGCGCAGGCATTCTTCAGTCCCCTATTGTTCCTGGAGGATCAACCGGTTACTCGCGGGAACTATGTGAAAGCGTACAATCTCCTCTGGCGCGCCACCGCCCACCATAAGAACGCCTACTTCGATCTCATCAGAATATTGATCGAAGCCTCAGGACAACGGCTGATACCCGCATCGGCGTTGGCCAGCATGACTCCCCCAGCCCCGCAGCGGGAAGAGATACCGCTGCTGCTGACTGAATGGCTGACGCGGCGGCAGCAAATCCCCGCACCAAGCACATTGCCGTTCAACAGAGTCGCCTATCCGAACTATCAGGCAGGTCTCTGGCCCGCGAAGATCGCCGTGTATACAGCCGCCAGCCTTGACACAGGTGTAGGTCAGGGTTATCAGGCAACGATTCCCCTTCCCGTCCATGGACGCATCGGCGATGGGATGGATTTTCTCTGGCAGCGAAGTCCCTTCGGCGTGGGAGTGCATTTGCACGACAGCAGCCGTCCTTTTTGCCAACAGACCCCGCCGACGCCGGGCAACATCATGATTTGCGGGAGTGACCCGGGCCGGGAAGGACCCGGCGTTGACTACTTGTTGCCATACTGGCTCAGCCTGTATCTCGGCATCGTGCCCAAATAGAAAATTCGAGATCCTGGAGGTGAAAAACCATGAGACAGCTACCCGGCATCATTCGGATGATGATCTTCGTGCCGGTCCTGGCGGGATTAGGTTCGCTGACCGCGCCCGCGTCGGCGAAGCTCGCGCCTTTTGACGGCATCGGCGGCCCAGGAGGCGCTCCGTTTCACCTCGACTGTGGAGAGTCGGCTCTGCTCATCGGAATCACAGGGCGATCAGGGGTTGTCATCGATCAAATCGGGGGACTCTGCGTGAAGATCGACCCTGTCTCCGGTGTCTGGGTCGGCGGGGCATATGAGACAGCACATTATGGAGGAACTGGCGGCCAGCCTTTCAATAAGAAATGTCCGGTGGGTCAGGCCCTTTGGGGTCTCGAAGGAACGGTGAATTCCTTCGATGGCACACCCGTTGTCGGTTCCATCGCCATTAGATGTATCGACATTGGAGTGAGCCTCGGTCGAGTCGGGGCGACGATTGAGGGCACCAGACTCATCGATTATTACGGGGACCCCGATCCTCTCAAAGTGTCTGTGCTTCAAGACTACTGTGATTCACCACACGTCGGGACAAATGTCCAGCGTGAGCCCCGGGTATGGAATCCCGTTGGAATAGCGCTCGAAGGACGAACCGGCCTTTTCGTGGATCGGATGCATATCGTCTGCGGGTCGATTCCTGCCGATACCGCGGGATACCGCATACAATTCAACCCCGGCTCAAATATCACAGTTCCGGAAGGCACCCCTCTTCAACTCAGCTGGCGCGCCGCCGGCGTGAAGCCGGAACTCACCCCCAACCTTCAATATCGCTGGACCCTCAACGACTTGACACATACCTCCTACTCATCTGCGACGCTTCCAGGCGGTGGCACTATTGGCTTGGGCAACCAGCCCACGACGGTGCAAAACGCCTGCGTCTTTGCCGCGCAGCCTTGCACCTCGTCATGGTTCGACTCATCCTCATTTTCATCTGTCACATTCACCAGCTTACCTGCAGCGGTCTATGAGTTAGAATTGGATGTGAGTCCAACCTCCGGAATCGGCCAGCCCTCCGGATTTGTGGCGACGAAGAAGAAGTTGTCGTTCGAGATTCGCCAGAATCTGCTCGTCTCGCTGACGCTTTCGCAACAAAGTGTTCGAGCAGGGACACCTTCCATGGGGACTGTCACCATGGAAGGGCCTGCGCCACCGAAAGGCCGGGTAATCTATCTCTTTACATCCAATTCAAATCTTGTCTCAGTACCATCTTCCATCTCTGTCCCAAGTGGATCCGCAACCGGGACTTTCACATTGCACCCCAATTCGGCTCCGCGCTCTGCGGGCGACGTCACCATTACCGTTTCGCTGCTCCCCCCTATCTCAGCCAAGTTCAGCACGAGTGTGCAGGGCGGGATTGTCTCGCGCGGGCTTGAAGAAGCTTCGCAGCCTGATCAAAGCAGCCGGGACACCGAGGGGCACCCAGAAAGCGGTCCGACCCAGTCGAAAGCGACGGAACAGAGTAGTGGAGAGGCTGAGCTCCTCCGGCAAGGCGAGGTGACCGAGCGCGGGATTTCCCCCTTCCAAATGGCAAAATCGTCAACTCGAATCCAGAGTGCAATGGTAACACCGCCTGCGGCAGCGTCGCCCATTATGACCCTGCCGCCTTCGCAGATGGGAGCTGCTGCAACTCAGTCACAACCCAGCGCTCAGGTCGGTTCAGTAGGTGCCGGAAGGATGAGCCTCCCGAGCAATACGAAGTCAGCGGTGCTATCGGTCCAGCTCCCGTTCGGCACACAGCTTCCGGGAAGGTAATGATGAGAACTCAGCAGCTCATTTGTGACAAACAGACGACTCAAAGACAGCTCTCCCAGATCCATTGGAGGGGAAACCGGAAGCGAGCATGAAGCGACATTATTTTTTACTGAAGTTGATCGTCAGCATGGTGTGCTGTAACAGTCTCGCGCTTGCCGAAGTCAATGTTGCTCCAATGGTCTCACTCGACCGGCCTGCGCATTTCACGGCACCGGACGGAAGCGACGTGCAGTTGTCCGCGGCCAGCTATCGCATGGAGTCTGCGGGGGGATCCAGCCTTCGATTAAGCAACGACGCTACGCCGGCAATCGAGATCCAAGCAACCAAAGTTCCGCATGATGAAGCCATCTCGGCCCCGTTGACGTTGGCGGTCATGGAAGAAGGACAGGATGAAGAACTGCATCTCTTATTGCTGCTGCCGGGGGGACAGGGCCTGGATGCGACCGGCTCATTCAGTGGAATACGATCCCGTTCAGCGATGTCAGCGTTGCGACCTGTGCAGATTCAAAGTGCGGTAAACCAGTTCAAACCTTCACCGCAGCCCTCCACGCCTTCCCCTCAGCAAGGAGTGCCTCCGATAGCCATTGTCCGCGTGCCACAGGCCCAGCCGACCTCGCCGCCTCCGTTGGCAGGGAATAAGGGAAAATGGATTTTATGGAGCTATCTTCAGATGAATCATCCGGAGATCGTCTCGTCGGCACTGGCCAATGTCCAGACTGGAAAATTACCACGTTCATTCCTCGCCGCACTTGGTACTCCGGCTGAGGTGAATGAGCTCTTAAAAACGAACTGGATCTCCGAAGTCGCTAGATTGAACGAGCCGCAAGCCGCCAGCGGTGTGACAATGCGCGGCATTCCAGATGTCAACAAGGCACAGAGTAATCTTGGGAGCATAGCCGGCTCTCCGGCTCTGTCACTAGCCGCCCACTTATCTCCAGCCGTAGCGCTAAACGTCATTCAGCCACCGGTCACTCTCGGCAGCGCCTGGTCCGGGCAACACCCGACTACCACTATTACAATCACTGCACCCGCCGACGGCTTTATCCGCGCCGAGCTGGATCTGAACGCGACCCATCAACGATTTCGAATTGTCGAGGCGAGGACCTATACCGGCGAAGTGAGCAATGGTCAATGGGTCGGCGCGCAGACGGTCAAAGGCGGCGACTACAATGACATACGCGTGAGTGCGTCAGACCCTTCGAAGCATATTTCAATGGCGGGCTCTGTGGCGATTAATGTCAGAGCAGGACAACGCGTCGATTTCACTCTCGGATTTGAGCCTGACTCCATCGTCGGGCCACCGGTTGGTAATTACGAATGCTTGAGGTCGGGTCAAATGCGCCCTCGTGGCACCGTTCGATCCCCATCCGTGCCCGTTGTGAAGGCATCAATTTCGGAGTGATTGTCTATGCCGAGCAGGGAGATATTCTGACGATCGCCGATAAAGCGACTGACATACGCGTCGTTACCAATAACGCAACCGCCGCTCCTGTCGCAGCGACATTTACCGCGGCTCAGTTACCTCCCGGAGTGACCATGGATCCCCTTTCCGTGGTCATTCCTCCGCAGTCCGCGCTCATCTATATTTTGAAATTCCGTGTCGATCATACGTCGCAGGATGGTAACAATCAGGCCGTCCTCGTCCGATTGAACTATGCCAACCAGTCACGGCTGATCAATTTCATGATGAGTATCTTTCATACGTTCATATTCATGGAACCAGCTGGGGATACTGTGGTAGAGGGTACCAGCCTTGGTATTCCTTGGGCAAAACTCAGTATGTGGAATGACGGTCATTGGTGGTGGGGGATCGATACGATGAACCTCGCTCCCGGTACCGACATAGACCCTTTTAGATTTAGAAACTTCACCACCACACTCACGTTTAATGCCAACAAGGCTGTCTCGGATACGATCGATGCGCATGTCGGCCCGATGACCGCGAATCAATACTACGATCGAACCAATTTCAGTCCCTGGCTTCGCGATTACTTTCTTAACGCAGCCCAAGGGGGTGTCACGGTAGAACTCAAGAAGAAGTAACCGGGAGATTGAGATGAGGAACCGTTCCATGCGACTCAGAAGTTGTCTCTTGCTCCCTGCATTCTGCCTCGCGGCCATGTCTCCAACGTTCGCAGCCGACCAGATTGCCCTACCGACCATCACACTCGATCGCGCCGTACAATTCATGGCTCCGGACGGTAGCGACGTGGTCTTGAGCCCTGGGACGTACCCTATTTCACGGATTGATGATTCGCACTTGCGCCTCGTCAATCGTGACGATCAACATTTTCTCATTGCCGCGATGAAGACGACTCACGGAGAAGCAATTGTTTCGCAAATGGCCATGACTGTGACGGAAGAAGGCCACGACGATCACCTACATATCGTGTTGCTTCTTCCCGGCGGACAGGCTCTGGATGCAGCTGGTTTGGTGAGCCACATTCAAACACGTGGCGACGCATCCAGTCCAACTTCGTCCTTCACATCCAGGCAACGGTATGCCGGTGTATTGATGCAGCAGGGGCGCGTTCAACTCGACTCGGATTTCAAAGAACCGGAGAGTCTCTCATCTCCCGCAGATGGAGGCTCTCAGGCGCCCCTGCCTCACTCCGGACGAGTCACGCTTGAACAAGGCCGAATACAGCTCGATGCGGAAGCAAGACGAACTTTGCGACAAGCATGCAAGGAATGTATGAAAGCTCGGTAGCCTGCATCATATTTCGAGCATGTGATCTCGATGGAATGAACCAGATGAATGGTCTTGCCGACCTACCTATCGAAATGGCGGAACAGATTACGATGGAGGCATCCATGTCTCGTTCACTCATGACGATCTTCCGGCTGCTGACTGGCATCACGGCCTTCAACGCTCCGGCAACAGCCATGGCAAATGTCGGACTGACTGATCCCAATCCCGGCGAAGTGATCGATTTATCCACCATTGGAATCGAGACCTCATTCCACTTCTCAACAAGTGAAGGAAACAGCGTCGTCGTGCCGGCAGGATCCTACCAGGTGAACCAGGATCGAGATTCGCAGCTCATGCCGTAAGAGGAATGAGCGAGAAGGGCCACGGGGGATCATGACATTGAATTTCATCACTCGACCAGAATTCGCAGACCGATCAAACCAATCGCCCGAGGAGGGTCAGCAGAAAACATTTACAGGCAGGAGCTATCCCATGCAGCGTGACGCACCAAAACATATTGTCTTCAGTTGCCTCATCGGGGCAGTCCTTTGGCTCGGTGTCCCATCCAATTCGCTGAGTCGTTCAGCGCCGGACCCGTGCAAGCTCATTACGCTCGCAGAGCTGGAAGAGATTGTGGGGAAGATCAGCAAGGGGCCCAAGCCCGCCGACCCCAGCTCAGGCGAGGTGTCGTGCGAGTATACGGTCGCGAAGGATTCGAGTTGGCTCATGATCAATCTCCATGAAGGGAACTTCGATCTGATGCATAAAAGCATCGAAGGAAAGTCTTCCGTCCCCGTGCCGGAGGTCGCGAAAGAGGCGTTCCTCAATGAGAACTACGAAGATTTTTCCGCCGAACTCTTTGCCAAAAAGGGAGATCTGGCATTGCGGGTAAGCCTGCCAAAGGGACCTCTTGCGGCGGACAAGATCAAGGCGATCGCCAAGAAAGCCTTCCCACGTCTATAGGAGCCAGCCATGATTACGCATCCTCTCTGTGACCTCCGACGATCCATGAAGTTGGCCCTGAGTGCAAGCGCCCTGATTCTACTTATTCCTCTATCATCATTCGGCGAATCGGCCACCCCTGTCGACCCATCCTTGAAGCAGTCTCTCGACCAGATGATCGAGCAATACATCCGCACACACCCTGAAGTCATTGAACAATCGCTGCAGGCACTGGAGGCTAAGCGGCAGGAAGACGAGCGACAACGCTCGAAGGCTGCTCTGGTCATCAGACAAAACGATTTGCTACATGATCCATCGTCCCCCGTCAGCGGGAATCCAATCGGCGTGGTGACCCTGGTTGAGTTTTTCGACTACCGCTGCGGCTACTGTAAACGCGCTGCCGGCGCCGTGACACAACTCCAGAAAGATGATGCTCGCGTACGGGTCGTCTACAAAGACTTGCCAATCCTTGGCGAAGCCTCCGACCTCGCGGCCAAAGCGGCCCTTGCCTCAAGGGAGCAAGGCAAACATCAAGCCTTTCATGAAGCGCTTTTGGCAGCTAATGGTGACATCACGAAAGATTCGATCTTGTTGATTGCCGGAGAGGTCGGCCTGGATGCAACACGCCTGGAAATCGATATGGCAAATCCAGAATGGCAGATGGCCATCGACCGCAATCGTGCACTGGCAAGAGATCTCGGCATCAGCGGCACTCCTGGATTTATCGTGGGAACGGAACTGGTGCCAGGGGCGCTGGATATAAACGGACTCAAGGAACTGATCGCTCGGGCGGGAACCGGCAAATAACGGCTCACGCTCGGAACCTCAACCTGTATCCTATAGGAGGCCCCATGAGCACACAGCGCATGCATCGCACGATAATGATCTGGTCCTCGGCCCTGGTCTTTGCGATCGGGAGCGGCGGGTCGACATTCGTCTGGGCCGACGAGTCTCCCGCTCCACCAGCTTCTTCCGATCAACCCGTTCAGGAACGTGCAGTACCGCGTATGGGCACTATTCGGGACATGACCGGGACTACGGCACCGGCTATGAAGGCCCCTGGAACTTTTGGAATCGCTACCCCTGCACCGACACCGTCAACTCCTAACACGGGACCAGGGGGACCACTGCCCGTCGTAGGCGGTACCAATGACCCGGACTACAAATATCCCTGGGTCGTGCGGATGAACGGTTGCGGCGCTGTGCTGATCGATCCTCAGTGGGTATTGACCGCCGCCCATTGCGTCACGCCGAATATCGGATTCAGCAAGCTGACCTATACCCGGACCGATTCCTACGGCAGGGTGACGACCGAAACCCGCCCGCCGGACCCCAATGCGGGGCCTGCGAACAACCGGGGGGTGTTTATTCACCCGAACTATGCGCCCAATCAAGACCATGCCAACGACATCGCGTTGATCAAGCTGGCTCAGCCATTCTCTGTCAACTTCACGCTACAGACGGTCGGGTTGCCTCGCTTTCCGCGCAACTTCGGCATCGTAGGGACCGTGGCCTCGTATGTCAGGCAGGACGGAGGGGCGGTGCCTCCTGGGCAAATCGCCATCTTCCGCGGTCCAATTGCGCAGCTCGATTCTCCCTCCAAACTGTTTGTTGAGGCCAGCGCCGCGGGCGCGTCGCTGTGCCCCGGTGACAGCGGATCGGGGTTCGTGACCGTCGAGAACGGCCGCGCGATCGTACGTGGTGTCGCATCCCTCGGTTCAATTGGTGACTGCAAGACCCCGTCGGGCGAGGCCGTATTCACGGATGTCTTCGTGTTTCGTAATTGGATTCTGCAAACGATGGGGAAGAGCGACGCCACCTTGTCCGGCAATACCCGTGTCCGTTGGAGCGGCGTGTTAGCGAGCGGCAAGCTGGTGATGGGCTGCAGCAACCCGAACACACCCTACTTCGGGCCGCTCAGTGTGGTCGGCGTCGAAGAAGGAGCCATGTGCGACGGGGGACAGGCACAGGGAATCATTTGCCAGCTTGATTCCAATCAAGCCGGCACGAGATTCGGGCCGCCGCAGATCACAGGCTTCAGCATGCGCACCACCATGTCCGACGGCACCAGTCGGGTAGATAATCTTCCGTTCGTCGGTAATCTGGCTCAATTTGCCGGCCCATTGCCGCCAGGCGCCTCCCGTGAGTTCACCTGCCAGATCGGCACATCTTTGACAGCGAACATGGGAGCGATTACCGGAATGAACGCCGCAATCATGACCAGGGGGATCGAGGGTGGTGAGGAGGGAGAGGTGACCGTCGAACAACCAAGCCCCTTCGATGCGCAGGAGACAACCAGATAGAAGGGAAGAGAAATCGCGGGATAACCGGAGCAACTGACTCCTCAAAACCATGATGAACGACGCCATGGCCCATGCCAGACGAAAAGGCGAAGGAAGGCACATGTCACGCAGCGAGAAGGAGGACGCATTATGAAACAACTCATTCGCCGTTGTTGCAAAATCCAGTACGCGACACCATTGTTAATTTGGGGCCTTCTTGTGGGTGACCTGCCAATGGGACTGGCAGAGGAGTCTGCGGCGCCGTCCGGAAATCCCGGCGAAGTCCAGGAGCGCGCCGTGATTCGCGATCAGCGACAGCTGGAAATCTTTCAGCCGGCACCGGCTCCTGCCAAGCAGATCGATAAGTCCTCGGTACTCCAAGATCAGCGTATGCTCTCACCGATCGCCCCCTCGCAACCGACCCCCTCTTCGGGAGGCACCGGTCCATTGCCCGTGGTGGGCGGCGACGCCGAGCCCGACTTTCAATTTCCCTGGGTCGTGAGAATGGGCGGCTGCGCAGGCGTGCTCGTCGATCCCCAATGGGTGTTGACCGCCGCCCACTGTGTGACGCCGGGAATCGGGTTCGGCAAGGTCACCTATGTCAGAACCGATCCCTATACCGGCGCGGTAAGCACGGAAACCCGGGGCCCCATCAGTGAG
>JANYAJ010000536.1 GCA_025361385.1 Nitrospira sp. | reverse complement strand
CTTCTCTAGCCGATAACGAAACGACCGCGTGTTGAGCTTCAGTAACCTAGCCGCCTTTTTCTTGACCCACTTAGCCCGCTCTAGCGCCTGCAGCAATAAATCCTTTTCAATGCCGTTGATCAACCCTTCCAAATCCACACCATCTTCCGGCAGATCCGTAGACACCCCATGCTGCTGAGGAATCATCACACGATGGAGCCAACCGCGAATATCTTCACCCGATACAGGCGCACCAACGGAAAATGCAACAACCCGCTCGAGCAAGTTCTCAAGCTCGCGCACGTTGCCGCGCCACTCATGGCCCAACAACACATGCATCGCCTCCGGCGTCAAGACAGGAGCCGGCTTCCCGCTCTCCTGAGAAAACTTTTCCAGAAAATGCTTCACGAGCAACGGAATATCCCCGGTGCGAAGCCGCAACGGCGGGAGCCGGATCGGGATGACATCTAAGCGGTAGTATAAGTCTTCACGAAATGACCCGTCGGCCACAGCCTTTTCAAGGTCTTTATTAGTTGCGGCCACGATGCGCACATCGACCTTCACGTCCTGGGTCCCGCCCACCCGCCGGAACTCTCGCTCCTGAATCACACGCAACAACTTTACTTGAATGGTAGGGGTGGTGTCGCCGATTTCATCCAAAAAGATGGTGCCGCCATTGGCGATTTCAAACAACCCGGCTTTATTGGCCATCGCACCGGTAAAGGACCCCTTCATGTGCCCAAACAGTTCGCTTTCGAGCAACGTCTCCGGCACGGCACTGCAATTCACCGCCACAAACGGCATCGGACTCCGGGCACTGTTATAGTGGATCGCGCGCGCCACCAACTCTTTACCCGTTCCGCTTTCCCCGCAAATCAGCACATTACTCTTGGCGTCTGCGACTTTGCGCACCACATCGAACACCTTCTGCATGCTTTCACTCTGGCCGACGATCTGCGCAAACGACGATTGGCTCGCCATTTCTCGCTTCAAGAGAATATTTTCCGTCGAGAGTCGCCGCCTCTCCAAAGCATTGCGGATAATCAGCTGTACTTCATCGACCTGGAACGGCTTGGTCAGGTAGTCATACGCGCCCTGCTTCATCGCATCGACCGCCGAGTCCGCGGTCGCAAACGCCGTAAGGACAGAACGACGGTTTCAGGAGACAAGGACTTCACCGCCTTGAGGACCGCCATGCCGTCGGCTTTTGGCATGCGAAGGTCGGTGATCACGAGATCGAAGATTTCCCTGCTCACATGACTGATGGCCTCTTCGCCGTCCGAGGCTTCGGTCACGGCATAACCGGCTCGTGTGAGCATGATGCTCAGGACCTCGCGAAGACTTCGCTCGTCATCAACGACTAGGATCTTTTCCACGGCGTTCGCCCCTCATGCCACAACCGCATCCCGGCATTTCCAGAACGCGGCATACAAACCACAAACCGTGAGCCATGACGCTCCTGACTTTCGACCTTGATCCAGCCCCCGTGCAAATCGACGATGCGATGCACGGCTGCGAGACCCAGTCCTGACCCCTCTTTCTTCGTCGTGAAAAACGGGAGAAAGATTTTGTCCAGATTCTGCTTCGGAATGCCTTCGCCAGTGTCCTGAAAGGCAATTTCGATGACATCCCCCTTACGGCCGCCGGCATCGACGTGACGACAGCCTGTCGAGATCGTCAACTGCCCTCCCTCCGGCATTGCCTCAAAGGCGTTCGTCGCCATATTCCAGAAGATTTGCCGGAACTGATCTTGATCGACCAGGGCCGTGAGCACTCCCGTTGCCAGGGATGTCACAATTTTGATATGTGAACGTGTTCGCGCTTCATGTTGAACGAGATCAAGCGTCTCGGCAAGTACTTTATTGAGATCGTGCTCGGCAAGATTGAGTGCCGGAGGACGGGCATACTGGAGGAATTCTGTGATGATGTTATCGAGCCTAGTGGCCTCTCGAATCGCAATGTCCATCAGTCGACGATTGGTTTCATCTTCCGTGGCATCTTTCCGGAGCATTTGCATGGCCCCGGCCAACGCGCCTAGCGGATTCCGAATTTCATGAGCCATTCCGGCAGACATTTCACCCAAGCTTGCCAGCCAATCCTTGCGCCGCATCTCCTCTTCCAGATCCCGAATCTGCGTCAGATCCTTAAACACACCAACTAAGCCTGTCTGATCCCCCTGCTCGTGCAATGGAGAAAGGGTCATCCCGAGGATCAGGCGATTGCCGTCCGCACGCTTACATTCCACTTCAAATCGCGTCGTCAACGATAGGGACCCGCCAAGCAGCTCGTCTGATTCCTGATCAGGATGCCAGTTAAAGATTTCGCGCCAGGGACGTCCGACCACCTGCGTGATCGTATACCTGGTCGCTTCCTGTGCCGCCGGGTTAAACGAGGTGATGCACCCTGTAGCATCTGCCGTAAATACGCCGCTGCTGATGCTATGGACAATATTCTCGTGAAAGACTTGGAGCCGGCTCAGTCCCTGCTCCTTCTCGCGTAACGATTGGTCCGCCTGGTAAAGCTGGTCGGCTAAGGTTCCGCCAAGAATTCCGACGACCAGAAGAGCAAGCGCATAGACGCCAAATGTTTGAAACGTTTCAGGCGCCGTCAGCCGGCCCGGCGGCAGCCACCCCCATGCGTCAGCAAGACCATACAGTTGAATGTTGGTTAAGAGCCCAAACAGAATGATGCAGAAACAGGCCGCAAAAAGTCCCACTCGCCGACGAGGGACGAGACTGGCCACCGCTACCGTCATGACATACAACACCGCGAAGGGACTCTCGATCCCTCCTGTCCTAGCCACCAATACCGTTTCAAGGAAGAAGTCGATCCCGACCTGAGTCCAGAAAAACACCGTGAGCGCGACTGGTGAGCTCAGCCTATGGAGCAGGAAGGCTGAAGGGATCGTCAGAACGTACGTGGCAATAATCAGCGTATAGAACGTTTCAACCCGCCCGCCCTTCACAACTTGGAAAGCGAGAGACAGCCCAAGCGTCAGACTCACAAGGACGAGCCGAAGCCCCATCAGCCAATAGAGTCTTGTACGCAAATCATTCATGAGTGGGGGGCCATTCCGAGAGAAGGATGAGCCTTGACGTGAACAGTGCCCCGTTCCTTCTCCACAGACAAGGGATTGGGAACCGAGTCATTGCACCTTAGTCTAGGCAGGAAATGGCTCGTCCGGAATAGTTATGGGCCTTCTTTGGGTAAAGAACGATACCTCAACTTCGTGAGCAGCATGGAATCGAATACCAACTCCTAGCCAATGGCCTCCGACATTTTGAAGATTGGAAGATACATCGCGATTACGATAAAACCGATCACAATTCCCAGGAATACCATCATGACGGGTTCCAATAACGAAGTGAGTGACGCCACGGCCTGATCGACCTCGTCTTCATAAAAATCTGCAATCTTTCCCAGCATCGCGTCCAACGCGCCAGTTGATTCGCCAACGGCAATCATATGCGTCACCATCTTGGGGAATATCCCGCTTGCCGCCAGGGGATCAGCGATGGTTTTTCCGCCAGCGATACTGACGCGAGCACTGATCAATGCTTCCTCAATAACCTTATTGCCTGCCGTCTTTGCGCAGATAGTCAACCCATCCAGCAATGGCACTCCACTCCCGAGCAAGGTTCCAAGGGTACGCGAAAACTTAGCGACTGAAGCCTTCCTAATCAGGTCCCCAAACACTGGCGTCTTGAGAAGTAACTTATCGATAGCCATTCGGCCCTGGGCGGTTGCATAGTATTTCTTGATGCTAAAAACGACCGCCACGATGCTCCCTAACATCACATACCAATAGGACGTGAATACATTGCTGACATCAATGACGAGCTGCGTAGGACCTGGCAGCCCCATTTTCCCGCCGGATAATTCATTAAACATTTTCGCAAAGATCGGAATGACCCAAATCATGAGGACCGTGATTACCACCGCCGCAACACCAAGAATTGCAGAAGGATAGATCATGGCAGATTTGATCTGCCCTTTGAGCTTCATCGCTTTTTCGATGTACTTGGCAAGCCGCGTCAAAATCGTATCGAGCAAGCCACCGACCTCACCCGCATGTACTAGATTGACATAAAGATCGTCGAACACTTTGGGATGGCGCCGCAAGGCATCTGAAAAGGTCGAACCGGCTTCCACCTGAGTCTTCACTTCTCCGATCGTCTCTCGCAGCACTTTATTCTCGGACTGGGTCGAGAGAATTTCGAGACATTGCACCAATGGCAGGCCTGCATTAATCATCGTGCCAAATTGCCGCGTAAACACAACCAGATCTTTATCGGTGAGACCAGACCCAAGACTCACGTTGAATCCGCCTGAGCCGCCCTTCTTTTCATCGAGGCTGGTGACGACAACACTTTGCTTGCGGAGTTGGGCTACCGCCTCATCTCGGGTTTTCGCGCTCAGCTCTCCCTTCTTGACGGCACCTGATCTGGTTCGCCCGACATATGCAAAGGTAGCCATACGCAACACTCACCCTTCGATGTGGCCATGACCATGGCCGATTGTAAACAAGGGGAATACCTACCAGGCGAGTCTACTAACCACCCCCAAACCTGTCAAACGAATGCAGAATCTCTGCGCGGGCAAAGAGGTAGGCAGGCTCAAGCCCTACAAAACATTAGCTGCTGAGCGCACTCGTGTGCCGGTAGCCTCGGTAGAGATAATGCAACCCTGACAAGAGCGTAAAAGAGACCATGCCGAACAAGAGGGACAGCATGACCATGGTAGGAGGATTGATGTGACGCGAACTCAGAAATATCACCGTCACAATATAGGAGAGCTGGAGCAGCGTGGTGCCCTTACCCAGGAAAGTGGGCGTAATATCCACGTGAGATTCCGTGAAGTGCGCCACCGCCGTCCCGAGCATCAAGATCAAGTCTCGGCTGACCACGAGGATGGTAACCCACGACGGAATCAAATGAATCATCGAGAGTGTGATGAACCCGGACGTGAGAAGCAACTTGTCGGCCAGAGGATCCAGAACGGCTCCGAGCCGGGTATGCTGATTCATCACGCGAGCGATGGCCCCATCCAGCGCATCAGTCAGTCCCGCGACAATAAGCACGATGAGGGCTTGATCGAATCTGCCGTAGACAAGTAGCCCGATGTAGCAGGGAATCAGGAGAATGCGAAGGATGGTCAAGCTGTTGGGAATATTCATCGCTTCCAAAGCAACGCACGTCGACCGACCGCAATGGCGAGAAATGATAGGAGAGCATCAAGAGGTTGTCAACGGCTTGCAGTCGGCACGGTCCCTCCCTATAATCAGGGACCTAGACCGTTCCAAGTGGGCCTCATGGAGGTGGTGATGAGTTCGCTTCCGCTACTTTTCAAAAAAGAAGGTCTCGTTGAAAAGCACCAGGTTGAAGGAGTTGACCCGAGTGATCGATACTTCAATCGCGCAATCCTCGTCAATCGAACACCCTCAGGCTACGCCGCCAAGGCCATGTATGAAGCCCTGACTGTCGAGGGACATTCACACCCGACTATTCCCGCTGCGGTACAAGAGCTCATCAACGCCATGCAGGGATTCGGCTTCAGCAAATTGAGAACGCGCGCGAATTTCAAAGGCACGAAGTATCTCGCCGAAAAAGAAACCTGGGTTGAGTACCAGGACCCCGCGTAGCCGCTCGCTTGTCCTCAAGCGACATACTCCCAATGGATCAGGTCATGGATGAACGGGCGGAAGACCTTAATCTTCTCGTTCTTTCGAGTCGGATGTACCCGGTTAGATAACAGCACCACTTCTAATTCGCACCGGGGATCAATCCACAGCGACGTCCCTGTATAGCCGAGATGCCCGAACGACCGCTCGGAGAAGCAGGCCCCTGACGAGGACGGCGCCGACGGAGTATCCCATCCCAACGCCCAACTCGATCGAGAAACAGATTCTTGGCGCGTCGTAAACTGCCTGACAAACTTCTCCTCCAGAATCGACTCTCTTCCATGATAGCCTCGGAGCCAGGCTCCGGACACAGCCAGCACCGACTCAGCAGTCCCGAATAGCCCTGCATGGCCCGCAACGCCACCCATCGATGCGGCATTTTCATCATGAACCTCCCCACGTAAAAGGCGATGACGCCACACATCCTGTTCGGTCGGAGCAATTCTTGATACATCGGGCAGGGATTGCCCACGCCCTGCCACTGGGCGAAATAGCAGCGGGTCAGCCCCTATCGGCCGAGCGATCGCCTCTTCACACCATCGATCCAATGCCATGCCACTCAGACGCTCCACCAGAAATCCCAGCAGCATGAATCCGAGGTCGCTGTACACGCTGTGCTCGCCTCGTACGTAGATCAATGGTTCGTCACGAATCAGGCTCAGCACCGCTGCCCTGATGGACTGATTCCCGCCAGAATACCCGGGAGTCATACCTCGTGCTTCGAGCCGTTCGTATAGCGGTCGCCAACCTGGCAGGCCTGAGCGATGGGTCAGGAGATCTCGCACTGTCGCCGCCCCAATCGGCGTCCCTTCAAGCTCTACCAATACCTGCTGTATAGAGTCTTCGAGAGCCACCTTGGCACGCTGAATCAGAAGTAGGATCGAAGTGACGGTTACTAACGGCTTCGTAAGCGAAGCAAGGTCATAGATCGTGGAGGATTGCACGAGAAGACCTGGGGGCTCTGACGATAATCGTCCAGCCACTACAGCACATTGCAACTCGCCATGCAGGCGCACCGCCAACTGGGCACCGGGAAAGACACCGTCATCAACGGCCGTTTGTAAAGCCGCTTCAATGACGTGATGGGTAGCCATAGGCAAAATAATCTGTCACGGGTGGGCACATGGCTGCTGGAGAGGGCGTCGCGAGGCCAAACCGAGAAACGGACCAGTGAACGAGAACTGACCAGGCCGAACGAGTCACAACGCCGGGCTCGACTCTCCTTCGAGCTTCGCCTCCGATGCGGTCGCAGCATCATGCAACGCTTCCTGCTCTTCCACTTCCAACATCCGCTCGAACATCCGCAACGACGCGCGCAACCGTTCAACCATGAGCAGCCGCTGTTTCTGAAGCGATAAGAGGTCACGTTGCGTATCGGTCAGTTCGACTCTGGCTTGACGGATCAACTCACCGGCCTTCAGTTCGGCCTCTTTAATGACGAGGTCCGCCTCTCGCTGAGCATTCCGTTTCACATCTTCTGCCAGCGACTGCGCCGACAACAGGGTGCTCGACAACGTCGATTCCGTCCGCTTCATCTCGGCAAGCTGCTGCTCCAAAAACAGGATCTTTTCTCGCTGGACTGCCTGGTCCCGATTCAACGATTCAACCGTCTGCGCCAACTCTTCGAGAAAGCGATTGACCTCTTCCTTGTCGTAGCCTCGGAAACTGACTCTAAACACCATTTGCTGGATATCGAGCGGTGTAATTCTCATGGCATCCCCCATGGTCATATCAGTTCATCCTCATGGCTAATTCCTTGAGTGATTGCACCACCGCGATCTGCAAAAACGTAATGATCAGAATCACGATGAGCGGGGACAAATCCATCCCCATGCGCCACCCGATCCATCGACGAATCGGCGCCAAGACCGGTTCAGTCGCGCGATCGAGAAATTGCACGATGGGATTCCATGGGTCCGGATTGACCCACGAAATCAGGGCACGCGCAATGATCACCCACATATACAGCCACAACACATAGTCGAGGATGGTCGCGACCGCCGTCAATACATTACCTGCAACAAACATCAGTGTCCCAACTCCTTCGATCGTATCGTTGCCGCTTCAACGGCCGACATCAAGGTCGCACGAAATCTCCCCTGTTCAAGTTGATGCAGCCCGGCAATGGTCGTGCCTCCGGGAGAAGCCACCCGATCTTTCAGCTGAGCGGGATGCATCCCCGACTCCAAGACCAACCGAGCCGCACCGAGCACCGTCTGGGCAGCGAGGAGTTCGGCAACCTGTCGGGGAAGCCCCATCTTGACGCCCCCGTCCGCCAACGACTCAATGGCAAGAAATACATAGGCTGGCCCACTGCCGCTCAGTCCGGTCACGGCATCCATCAACCGCTCCTCGACCAGCACCACTCGGCCGACGGCTTCGAATACCGTTCGGGCCAATCGGCTGTCATCTTCAGATACCGCGCTGCCCAGGGCAAGAGCGGTCATACCCTCCCGCACCAATGCCGGCGTATTCGGCATCGCACGAACGACCCGCATCACCCCGGCCATCTGTTCCGCAATGGTCTGAATCGTCACCCCTGCCACAACAGAAATTACCAGCGTATGGGCCATGGCCTGGCCAAGGTCACTGAGCACAACCTGAAGCGTCTGGGGCTTCACCGCCAAGACGACCACGTCGGCCCAGGCGACTGCCTCACGATTGGCAGAGCCAACCCGAATGCCAAATTGACTCTTCAAGTGATCCCGGCGTTCGGCAACGGGGTCCGTCGCCCATATTGACTCGGCAGGGCACACCTGCCCGGAGAGCAGCCCCCCGATCATGGCCTCTGCCATCTGGCCGCCCCCGATAAAGGCAATCTTGTTCGTGATCGTTGGACTAGCCACGCCGTGCTCCAAATATAGCCGTGCCGATCCGCACCATCGTGGCCCCCTCTTCAACGGCCACGAAATAATCGCTCGACATGCCCATCGAAAGTTCCTTCAACGAAACGGTACCGATCGATTGATGTGAGAGGCGCTCGGCCAACTCGCGCAAACGACGAAAATAGGGACGAGACTGCTCAGGGTCGCTGGTGGGAGGAGGAATCGCCATAAGCCCCTTCACCTCCACATGAGGCAAGGCCCCCAGCCTCAGAAGCAGTCCCTCAAGCTCACCAGGACGAAAGCCTGTCTTCGTCGCCTCCCCCTCAAGGTTGACCTCCAGCAGCACCGCTTGCCTCACCCCTGCTTCGTGCGCCCGTTTTTCTATCTCTTCTGCCAGTTCGAGACTGTCGACCGAATGAATCAGGTCGAAGACCCCGACGACCGATCGAACCTTTCGACGCTGCAGGTGGCCGATAAAATGCCACTGAATCGGCGCGCCCCGTAAACCTTCGATTTTCGGAAGGGCCTCTTGAAGGCGGTTCTCGCCCAGGATCGTCAGCCCTGATGCAATCCCCTCGCGAAGCTGATCGAGTCCCACTGACTTTGTCGCGGCGACGAGACGCACGCTGCCTTCGGGCCGTCCAGCTTGCCGAGTCGCAAGCCGGATCTGCTCGAGCACGAATCGAATATTCTCACTGATTGAACCACCGACCGGTACATCCATCTCATTTGATCGCCACAGCTGAAGCCCTGCCGCTCGAACGTTCGGAGGTATTGTACCCAAACCACCGAACAAATGTCAGCGCAGGCGGCCAGACCACCTGTTATCGGCTAGAAACAAGTGTGATCCCGCTGACCAT
>JANYAJ010000534.1 GCA_025361385.1 Nitrospira sp. | reverse complement strand
CGCCTGTTGACCCGAACTGGCGAGTACAGGCTCCAGTTTCCATTGCTCCAGTTGAATTTTAAGAATATTCCGGTTTGTGAGATTATCATCAATCACCAGCACACGCTTCCTGCCAAATTCAGCGGTATTGATGTGCTGGGTTGACTGCACTGGCTGCACACCTGCTCTTGTAATAATAGTAAACTGGAAGGAAGAACCTTTTCCCGGTTCACTTTGCACTTCAATATGCCCGCCCATCAGCCCGACTAATTTTTCACTGATAATCAATCCCAAACCCGTACCGCCATATTTACGTGTTGTAGAGGAATCAACCTGTGAAAAAGCTTTGAAAAGGCGTTGTAATTTATCGCCTGGGATGCCGATACCCGTATCCCTGACGGCAATCTCCACCCAGTGCGTCTTGTCTGTTGTGCGCGTTTCCGCGACGATGCAGCAGCGCCCACCGTCCGGCATGGCATGGAACGCGTTGACAACGATATTGATCAGCACTTGGCTGATCTGGGTATCATCCCCCAGAACGAGCGGTAAATCCGCCTCGACTATCTGCTCGAGTTGCACCTTGCGCTCTTCGGCTTCGAACTGCATGAGGGCTATGATGTGCTCAATGATCTTGTGCACATCCAGATTATGAAGGCCAATGGAGCCGGGCCGAGCGAACTTCATGAAGTTATCGAGGATGACGGTCAGTCGTCGGCATTCGGCATTCACGACATGCAGATGATGGGTAGCCTGCCCTGCGAGCGCGCCGCTCTCGTTGAGGTCCTCTTCCAGTAAATGGAGATTCAGGTCCATCGCGCTCAAGGGATTGCGCAACTCGTGCGCGACTCCGGCGGATAACGTGTGCAAGGCCGCCAGCTTATCCGCAACGCGCACTCGTTGCTCGAGCGTGAGCCAGTCGGTGACATCCTGGGCCTGTAAGATGACACCGACCGGCTCTGCATCGTCCCCTGTGAGCTCGGCCGTGCTCACCCGGATCGTGTGAGGGGTCCGGTCCTGGCTCTCATAGAGTAAATCCTTTTGACTGACATGCTGCTGATGCTTGAGTGCTCCTTCAAGCACCGCCTGAATGGTTTCTCCCTCGGCAAAGACGGATTCGTAAGAATTCCCGAGCAGATCCACTGCCGATCGTTTGAGGACTGCCTCTGCCGTCGGATTGACCGCCGTGATCACGCCGTGTCGATTCACTGTGAGCACGCCGGTCGGAATGCTCTCAAGGATGTTCCGTGCCAGCCCCTTCACTTCTTCGAGGGTCCGTCTAGTGCTGTCATAGTGGAGGAAGGTGATGACCGCCGCGATCCCGATCGCGCTCACCAGAAACACCAGCAAGGTCACCACCATCAGATCGTGGCGCGATCGCCACAGTGCGGGGAACAATTCGGTCGGCACGGCCTTGTCCTGCCTGAGTCCCTGAAGCAGCAGTTTCTCCTGCTCCAAACTGAAGAGCAAGATGACTGAGACCACTAGAGCCAGCATGAGGACCACGGAGGCAATGAGCCTGTAGGGAATTCTGCGAAAAAAAGTGGCGGTGGGGATAGGCCTAAACATCTACCTCAACCAGGGCGGGAATGGATATGAGCCTATGCTAGCACGCAGGGCGCAGGCTGTATACTCTGTGCCCTGGCCCTCTGCGGCGAGAGAGGACGGTTCTTATCTCACGAGGACACGTCGATCGACGAACTCCTCGATCGTCGGGTCGGTTGAGGCGAAGAGCGCCGCCCAGGGCTCATCTTTTGAGCAGAGTCGTCGGAGGAGGGGCTGCCGCAGGCTCGGTTCCATGTTGTGCAAGGTGTGGCTTCTATTCACGTCTCACGCCGTTTCGTCCTCACGCAGAAAAGACCAAGCCTGGGACCGTTGCATATGTTCCAGGCATGGCTCACAGAGCAAGAGCAGGCTCAGTTGGTCAAACACGAGTCGAGGCTTGGAGTCGCCACATCGCTCGCAGGGATGATCGGGAGGCTCTATGTATAGTGTTTCACGTTTACTCATCGCAGAATTTCCTTGTTCGTGATACCGCCTGTTTCGATTCGGGTGTTGTTCCTCGTGCGACCCTTCTCCTGATCGATAGCCCCGTTGGTAAGGCATGACATGCACCATGAGGAGTGCATCCATCAACGCAACTCCCATGCCTTGTCGTGTTGACTCAGCGATATAGTGGATTTGAAAGAGGTTCGAGAGAAAATTTCTGCTTCTTTACGTTGCGGAAGTACTCGTTGCTGAGTGAATCGTGCAAACTTTGCAGGTATTGGAATCTCTGCAAAATCAGGCTGAGAAAACGCGAGGAGATGGGCCATAGAATTTGAGTGGACCGCTCAGCCGCCGTATGGACAGTACGCAGGATGGCCGATGAGGGACCGTCTATTGCCCAACATTGGACAGCTGTTCCTGACTCCCGCAAAGCAAATAGGAACAAGTGAAGGGCCTGCCAGAGTATCAGCGCGAAAGAATCACGTATTACGGTGGCTCAACGAGGGCGTATAGCGTATTCCAGGTCTAATATGAAAAAGTTGCTGCCGCAAAAGGTGAGAGACTGCGGTTCAGCGCGGTGATGGCCCGAAACATTTCAGGAGGATGAATTGAAGTTTTTCCGGTGTGACGAGTGAGACTGGCAGGTAGGTTTGGAGAGAGAGGTCCATGTCCTTCAGGAGGACATGGACCGGATCAGATTCGGCACAATGTGGTGCTGCGCATCATCGGTGATGTCATACCGGCTAAGATGGTGCTAGGTGCGTTGCGCGCTGGTCATTTCCCCTTTAATGATCCTGCTTATGGATTATCGGATCGATGTCTTTCTGTGCTTCTACGGTGTAGCGGGCGGACGGATGATCTAACACCTCGTTGGCATAGAGCCGCCCCGTTGGGGCCTGGACCACGATATTCGCTTCCACGGTTCCCTTCGGGCCGATGGTGACGGTTTGCTCGATCGCGGTATGAACATAGGGATGCCAGACGACCAGCTTATAGGTGCCCGGCGGCACATCGGTCATGGTAAATCGGCCCTGCTCATCCGTTTTGGCAAAATACGGATTGGTGATGGCGACGCCCCAGCTCTCCATGTACACGTGGAAGCCGCATTGCATGACGAAGGTCCGGCGGCCCTTGCTGAGATTGACCAGCTGCTTCATTGGCGGGCCAGCCATGTGTTTGTGATACATCCCGGCATCCGTGCGATCCTTTAAGTCGCGAGGGTGCTGCGGATTCATCGGCAGGGGCACGTTGAAGAGCACGCGCGCCCCTAAATGCGAGGTTTCATAGGCCTGAATGTCGTGCATGACGGGGTCCATGTTGACGACCGTCACTGTTTGATCGCTCCGCACGACGGTTGTGAAGGGAACGAAGAGGCAGTCTTTTGCTTCGATTTGCGGGACGCTCTTCTCCACGAAGGGTTTGCCCTTGTCGATTCCTTCCAAATAGACGACGACCTCGCGAAACTCGCCTGCCGGTCCGACCTGGAACGGTTGCAGGATGCGCCAGCCTTGTCCGTCAGAAATGCGCCCGCAATAGTATTGGTCCGGTAACGTAATAAGGTTGTACCCCTTTGGCTTGGGGACTTTGCCCTCTAGTTTCACAGTGCCCATGAGGGTCCCACCCTCCGTCACCGCGATTTCCTCATAGGCCAACGCCGGATGTCCAAATCCGAGCGCGGCGAACAGGACTGCTGTAATTACAACACGCATGTGGATCCTCCTCGTTCTCAATCAGGGTCTCGGAATGAGTCCTTTGTCTATGGGTTCGACTGTGAGAGTTGCCCGACCCAGGGTCGGCAGCGGGCCATACCCTCCTTCATTGTAGATTGCGAGGACCACAGGATAACATAATTTTTTCAGTTGAAGAGGGCTTCTTCCTCTTGTCTTAGCCTTTTCGCGCCGAGGCGAGGTCCCGCTGGGCCAGGATACCCCTTGGGCGGATAGTCGGAAGCGCTCCTCCACCCGTGCCTTCGATCGTGATAAGGGGCACTTCCAAGAGATCTAGGGGGCGGGTGTTATCAGAAAGATGTGCGGCTTTCCGTCAGCGGCGATTCCGACCCCGGCGATCTGGCCGCGGTCATTGATGCAGCGGGGAATCAGGGTCTTCCACCCGGACCCCTGCGGAAGAAGGGTGGTGAGATCGATCATTTTCCCCTGGCTATAGAGGAAGCCGCGCGAGCCACTTGTTCCGACGATTTGCCCTGCCTCGTTGATGGACAGAGCTGTACTTTCTTGACCCTCTAACGTTCCCAGGTCTGTCATCTTTCCCTCAGCATAGAGAAACGCATGCGCTTTGTTGGATCCTGCCACGTTGGCGCTCCCCACGACGTGGCCACGGTCATTGATGCTGTTCGCGCGACTATCCGTTCCTCCCAGCGTTCCCATGTCCGTCATCCTGCCTTGCTGGTACAGGAAGGCATGAGTCTCGTCGGTGTACGTGCTGGCATAGCCGACAATCTGACCGATGTTGTTGATATCCGTCGCCGCACTTTCTTTGCCACCCAGGGTGCCTAAATCCGTGAGTGAACGGCCTCGATACATATATGCGTGGCGCTCAGACGGGAAATCGGACCCGGGCACTGGAATGAGGGTGTACCATCCCACCGCCTCAGCCAAATCGTTTACGGCCAACGCAATCCCCGGCGGTCTCACAAACGCGGCGAGGTCTATGAACTTGCCGTCGTTATAGATAAAAGCGTCTCGACCAATGTTCCCCACGATCTGGCCTTTATCATTGATGTCCATGGCTCGACAGCCGATTCCACCACACGTGCCGAGGTCGATAAATTTTTTCCCGTCGAACCACCATCCCGTGTTCCTGGTTTGGCTGACCGGGATAGCTCCGGCCAATTGACCGTTGTTGTTCAGGCCTTCGACGGTGCCGCCGGCTGCAATCGCTCCCACATCCTTGATGGTGTATTTGTCCGTTGCCGTCGCGAGAGCTTCGACACTCAACCAGGCAACCAGTGCACAGAGTCCGATGGACCAATATACGCGCGACCATTTCATCAGATTAACCTCCTGAGATATTTTATTTCACCGTATCCAGAGGAATCGAGACACTAATCGCACCGGCCAGATCGCCCTCTTCGGCTCCTTCTTTGCGATACCCGGAAATGTCCAACTCTCCAGCTGGCCCGCCATGACAGGTCAGGCAGTCTCTCGTGTAGTAGATGGGGGTCAGTACGCGCAGTGTATTATTGCCGGTTTCCACATCGCTAATTGTGACGGATTGACTCGGCTGCGTCAGTAATCGTCGAAGCACGGCTTCTTCGTATGGATCAGGCGCATTCTTGGGATTGCGGGGCTGGAGCGTCGTCTGCTTCAGCTGGATGCCCGACTGAGTCGAAAACCGACCGGCTACCCGACTGCCGAAGGTGGCCGGGATAAAGTTCTTATATCCGACTCCTTGCTGGTTAATTACCGGCTGCGCCTCTGCGACCACTTCCTTGCTCGCATCTAAGAGTGCGCGTAGGAGGTTCGTCATTTCCGGAGGCAAGTGAGCCGAAGCCGGATGTGTCAGATCGACACCGGTGCGAGTTCGAAATTCGTTGATGACCTGTCGCTCGAACACCTCGGGTGTAAATCCCTTGGCGCCCTTGTTCGGGTCATCAATCAATGATTGATTGCGATCGATGACCACTCGCCCGGTGCTCAGCAGGGCGGCGATCAAGCGCGCCGTTTCTTCCGCTTGATAGGGCGTGACCTCTGCCTCCGCATAAGACCCCATGATACCTAAGATACCGGCAACGGTGAGCATCAGGATTTTCTGTGCAACGCACTTCATACTCGTCTCCTCCACTATTCTCGTCTAGGCCGGCGCGCTGCTGTACCACGCGCCTCAGAAATTGTTTAGATTCCGCATACGACAGTAGGCCACTGAGCACATGGTCTTACACGTGGCTCTCGAACTCTCATGACCCAGGCGAAGCCGGGGCCCGACTCGGTACCTCAATTTCATGCTGAAAGGCTGTGACAGCATAATCTGGTTGAAGGGTACGCTCCACCTCTTGGAGAATGAGATGCGCTACGGGCTTGGACACGACCAGAAGCATTTTGAATGTCTGGTCGCTCTCGAGTTGACCTGTGCGGGTACCATGCTTTCCCCATCCTGAGGCGACATCTTCAATGGTGTAACCAGGCGCTCCCGCACGTTCGACCAACTCTTTTAGCGTGGGTTCCATGACACGTTCGGTAATGATGGTCAACAGTATCGCTTTTTCCATGTGCATGTGAGTCTATCCTCTCGTCCGTACCCTGTCGGTCATGATCCGAATACCAGTTTCGCGAGCCAAAAATACAGAGGGATTCCCATTGCAATATTAAATGGGAATGTAATTCCCAATGATGCTGTGAGGTAGAACGAAGGGTTCGCTTCCGGGATTGAGATGCGCATGGCGGCTGGTGCGGCAATGTAGGATGCGCTTGCAGCCATGACACCTAACATTGTGGCGCCGCCGACGCTCAGCCCGACAAATCCCCCCACGAGCACCCCGATTGTTCCGTCAATAATCGGCATTAAGATCGCAAAGGCGATGAGGAATGCACCGACGGCTCGGACCTCGGCCAGTCGCCGGCCGGCCACCAGGCCCATTTCTAACATGAACAGACAGAGGACGCCCTTGAAGAGATCTCCAAAGAATGGTTTGGTCACCGCAATTCCGTCCGGCCCGGAGATATAGCCAATAACAAGCGCACCCAACAGGATGATGGAACCAGTGCCAGTCAGCGCTTCGTGCAGGACGGGCCGGATCCATCCCGCGCGTGGCTTCGTTGTCCCATCCGACCCACCGTGTTTCCTTGTTTCCATTTGAAGCGCGATCCGTGCCAGCAAAATTCCGACGACTACGCCGGTTGGCTCAAGGATTGCCAGAAAGGCGGACAGATATCCCTCGGGCTTGACTTGGAGGCTCGATAAGAATTGCGTGGCCACGGCAAAGGTGACCGCGCTCACCGACCCATAGTGCCCTGCAATCGCGGCCGCGTCATGGATGCTGAACTTTCCCATGTGACGGAGAATGAAATAACTGGCGATGGGAATCAGGGAGCCCAATAAGAAACAAGCGACGATCGGCATCCAGATCGCTATGATTCCCACTTCACGGATTTCAGCCCCTCCATGCAATCCAATGGCGGCTAACAGATACAGTGTCAGTCCGATGTACAGGGCATCAGGCACTTTGAGCTCCGACCGGAGCAATGTTGCCAGGATCCCCAACGCAAAAAAAAGCGGCATCGGGGCGGTCAGGTTATGGCCGATGGCGTCGAGTAAGGTGTGATCTACCATTCAGTCTTCCTTCCGATGTCATGTTGATCTAAACGCAAATTTTAAGGATCGCAAGTTCTGTTCCGCCAGCATGCGGTTGCCCATGAAGTCCGCGTCGGCCTGAAATCGTTACCGGGCGCAGCTTTTTTCGAAAATTCGCAGACCGATCGCAGGTTCTGCCTTGAGTCTGGCTTTGAAGTTGAGCGGATCCGCTCGGTGCGCTCTGTGCGAATCCTGAGGTGTGAGAAAGGGATGCGAACGATAATGAGGTGGAGAGGGGGTGTCCTGGGAGCCGGGTGCATGACGAAAGCGCAGGATTTTCCATTACCGATGACCGCGTGTCCAATGATGTGGTCCTGTTGCTGATAGATCGGTCAATCGGCTAATTCCTATCGGGTCGCGGGAGCAAGCAGTTTTGATGTTGAGAGATAGACCTGCTGCGATGGTCAAGTGGCATCGCGGTCTACGCTAGAATCGCCAGAAGAACGACAGCTGTATCCGGTGGTTCTCGGCATTGGCCCCATCTGCATAGGTGGTACGGACCCAGTTCGTCATCAGCGCTGCTCGAATTTCCTGAGTGAAGTCGTGAAAGACGTACGCATAGTACGTGGAGTCGCGGATGTAGATACTCTGCGCTGTTCGGAGTGCCCCGCCACAGAACGCGGCCGTCACCGTACAGGTCATTTCGCCGGCGTTGGAGGAGTAGATGGTTCCATAACCGCCTCCGACCCAGGTTTTTCCTTGATCGGGGAGATAATACGTCGCATGCACCATCATCGAGGTCGAACGTATCGCTGCGAATTTGCCGGTTTGACTGCTCACGGCTGCAAGACCGGCATCGATGTTGGTCTGACCGAAGGCCGCTCCGCCAAAGCCACCGTTTGAAGTGGAACTCCCGCACACCGGATTGCAGACTCCCCAACTCAATCCGTTAAACATGTCAGATATACCGGCACCTGTGACACCTTCCATCACGACGTGCGCCGTATGCCCCAACTCTCCATTCCGTGATGGGAGAACCGGAATAAATAGGCTAGAGGAGAGCCCCCAACCAGGTACATATGTTTGACCGCCTAGATTGGGTTGGGTTCCGGATAGGCTCGTCGGACCCCCAGCATTCGCTTCGAGTCTCCGTCCGACACCGCTAATTTGGAGGCTCAATGGTTTGAGCGAAATATCGCCTGTCGAAGAACCGGTATAGGGTGCGAGCAAGCCGTGATAGGCGGCCTGAACTCCCGCAACGAAAGAGGGAAGGTTGGCATCGGGTTGTGGCGGCCGCTCCACGGAGAAGACGGGGGTCAGGGACAGGGTATCCGTCACACGAAGTCGCTTGGAGACGCTGGCCTGAATCCAACGATTAAACATGTTTGCCGGAGTGGCAGCCACCGACACTTGCCCCCTCGAATAGTCAGACATGAACCCAAACCGAGACCAATCCTGCCCGATCTTCACATCGACTGCTGGACTTTCCACCAGGAAGTACATTTGAAAGATGCGCGCGTCCGGGCTGGTCCGCAACGTGAGATTGGACACTCCGGGGCTGCCGATCGCCGGTTCGTTCCCCAGGAAGTCGATCGATCCATAGAAGCGGCTCTTGATACCATCCCGCTCCGGGGCTCGCACATCGAGCGTGATTCGGCTGTTCCTCGGGCTGGTTTGAAACAGGCTGTTGGCTCCGCCCAGCGTATTACTCCGCAGGACCGGTCGATTGCCGATGATTTCCTCAAAGCTCCTCGTGCTATCCCCGATAAAATCGATTTCAGCGAAGCCTCCCAATTTGACTTGCAGCCCGTTTTTCGTGATTGCCGCCGCCTGCTTCAGGCTCTGTGCTTCTTCGGCTTTCGTTCGTTGCTCCTCTTCGAAGGCCTGATCGAATTCCTGTTGGGTGATGATGCCTTTGTCCAGGAGGAGTCGTAGTGCACGATGATCATCTCCCCCCGCGAGACTCTGTTGAGAGAACATGAGCGTTATGAGGAGGAGAGCCATTGTCCCGGCAAAAGATTGTCCTGTCGCGTTTCGTCCTCGGCACGTGATAGCCATCAATTTCTCCTGCAACGATGTGTGGTTGATGTCAGCAAAGAGGCCTCCAGCAAGGACAATGCCATCTGAGAATGGTGGAGGAGCGCGCGAAATTACTTGTTTCTTGGGGGATCGATTCCGGAGTCGAGCGAATCCGCACGGACCGCACCGTGCGAAACGGTGGGAGGACGGATGCTGTTCGGCCCGTTTGGCTCGCGATGCGCGACCAGGCCTCCTGAATTGACCACAGCAGTCGAGTCATTAGGTTGCGACAGGGGATTCGGGTGAGGGCGGACTGAATATTGCAAAGTTTGCGATCGAAAGCGGTTCCCGTACGAGGGGCTGAAGCAAGATGGCTGCTCACATGGTTGAGATCACGATGCGAGAAATTGAGGACGCCGTTCATCGACTGGTGGCGCAGCGTCGCCGGCTGACTTTTACGGTGCTCTCGTCTGCATTACCTCAGTGTAGATGGCAGACGTTGTTTCAGGTGCTGCATGATTTACAGGAGAAAGGCCTCGTGGTCCTGGTTCCTCTTCCCTGGGATTACGAGATACGTGCAGCGGATGCAATCGCGCAAACCGATGGGAGGACCAGGTGACTATATTGAGACCGATAGAATCCTTGGCCGATATCTCGCCGGAGATTCGAGGCACACCGATCGAAGATCTCCTCCGCTATCACAATATGGGAGCGACCCATAGCCCCTACAGTCAGGCACAGGTTTTGGTGGGCATGTGCATGGATCACCGAGAGCGGCTGAGTCTCCCTGAAAACTTCGCCTATATCATCCGCTCGGCGGGGTGCAATCTGCGATATAGCGAGTTCCAGATCTCGTATGCCGTGGCGATCGGAGGAGTCTCCGCGATTGCGCTGGTCGGTCATACGAACTGCGGCATGGTGAATCTGATGCATCGGCGGGAGTTATTCATATCCGGACTGGTTCGGCGAGGCGGGTGGCAACGAGAATGGGCGGAGGCCCACTTCATGAACTCTGTGGCTATGTTTGAAATCGGAAATGAAATCGACTTCTTGGTCGCCGAGGCCCGGAGGCTCCGAGGCCGATATCCCACTCTTCCTGTCGTCCGGTTGGTCTATCGCGTGGAGGACCATCGGCTCTACCAGGTGAACGAACCGTGGATCCAATCTGATATCACAGGTGGAGACGAACCTCGTCGGTCGTCGGAGCTGACAGTCCCGTAGGCAGGGCACGCAGAGAGGCTGCTATGAACTGTGTCCGGTGTAACGGATGTGTGGTGGCGGAACAGCTCTCAGATCCCCATGGCACGAACGAACGGGTAGAAGCCGTGCGTTGCTTGAATTGCGGCAATATCGAGGATGCCATGATTGAGTCCAACCGGAATCGCCATCTCAGCCGACTGTCGTCCAGAGCACCACGGTTTTTTGTCGCCGGTCGGTCTCGTGATCGTTGGGTCGACTCTGCCTGGGAGGCGCCAAGTGAATCCTGACGGGAGGTGTCGCCGGTGGTGCCTATCCACCCGGATTCACCAGCGTTCGATAGATTTGATACACGCATGCAGCATGCGGAGAAGGAGGCGGCATCATCATGTATCCAGACGGCTATGGACAGCGAGTATTGGTTGTCGACGACGATGCACATGTCCGAGCGCTGCTCTCGGCTCTACTCACGTATGAAGGGTATAACGTGTTTGAAGCGAGTGATGGGCTCAAGGCGGTTGAAGAGTTACAGAAGCGACATTTCGAGGCCGTCATTTCCGACTATCGCATGCCACGGCTTGATGGGATGCAATTGCTGACGATGTGCCAGCTCCTTTGGCCAGAGACTGCGGTGGTTCTGGTCTCGGGCGAGGACTCAAGTTGGATCGAGCTCGCGACTCGAAAGGGAGCGCATGCTTGGGTGAAGAAGCCGTACGGACGGATTGAACTGGTCACGTCGGTTCGCCAGGCGATCGAGAAGGTCTCTGCGCGGACCGTCTCTCATGGAGTTCAGACCTAGCAGAGGTGTACGAGGACATATGCAAGGTATGGCCATGGCCGATGAGACACATCCGCGACGGAGCGACGCGCTGGCGATGGGATTGTTCGGCCTGGCGGTCGGCGCTTTCACCCTCGGTCTTGCGCAGCTCGGCGAAATTCCAGAGCGGGACCATATCGGAATACTGGTCATCGTCCTCGCCTGTAGTGGGCTGATGCCTTTTCTTGCCGGCATGGCCATGCTTCGCGATCACGAGCCGCTTTGTGGCATTGCGTTGGCGACGCATGGATTGTTCTGGATTACCCTCTGCGCGGCCAAGCTGATCAGCGAAAGTATTGCCTTCCAACTCGGCCCGATCCTCTATGGGCAGCTCTATAGCATCTACTTCGTATGCGCGGTCGTCATGGTCTATCTCTTGGCCTATCGGAGCGCCACACTCTGTCTGCTGTTCTTGATGATCGCGGCGGCCTGTTTCCTCACCGTGCTTACCTGTCTGGGTGTACTGAGAGAAACTCTCCCTGGGGCCGGGCACATTGTCGTTGGACTGATGGCTCTTTATCATGCGCTGGGGAGCGTCTCGTTGGCCTTTACGGGTCACGAACTGGTCCCGCTAGGACCGCCGTTATTGCCTCTGAGAGCGAGAGCCATTCAGCCTGTGCGCTAGCCGGGAGCCTGGTTTCCCCAATGGCTGAGGCGCGTTTATGACATTGCTGATGGAGGCCTGGTGCTCAGAAAGCTGGAGCATGTTCTCCGTCACTCAGCGAACGCTCAGGGGGGCCGTCACCGTGATGGTTTCGGCAGGCGAGGCGCAGGGTGGGCGGAATCAGCGGAGCGATTGGGAAGGGCCTTGGCGTGTATCGGGCGGAATCCCTCACGCTAGGGACGAGTCAGGGTCACCGTGATCGCTCCTGCGAGGTCGCCGTCCATGTAGCCCTCTTTGGGGTATCCGGAAATATCCAGTTCGCCTTTTGGCTCACCATGGCAGCTTAGGCAGGCTGGTACATAATAGATCGGCATGACGACCCGCAAGGTCTGGCCGTGATCGGTGAGTTCGCTGACATAGGCTTCGGCTCGAGGACGTCCAGACAGCCACTTCAGAACCGAGGCCTCGTATTCGTCCGGTTCATTTTTTGGATTGCGTGGTTGTAAGGTGGTTTGCTTGAGTCGTACGCGTGTGTGTTTGGAGAATCGCGCAGCGGCCTGGCTGCCGTATGTGGCTGGAATAAAATTCTTGTACCCAATCCCCCGCTGGTTGATGACGACTTGGGCATCACGGACCACTTCTTTGCTGGCCATCACGAACGCCGGCAATAGCTCTTTGGCGAGGGGCGGTACTGCGACCGTCGAGTTGTGCAGTTTTGCAAGATCGATGTTGGTCTGCTCGCGAAACTCCCGAACAAGTTGTTGTTCAAACACGTCGGGTGTAAAGCCCTTGTCACCCTTATGTTGATCGTCAATCAGTAGTTGGTTCTGTTCGATGACCAGTCGTCCCGCTTTGAGTAGCTTGGCTAAGAGTCGAGCAGTCTCTTCCGCCTCTGCACGATCGACCGCCCAGCTTGTGCTCGGGATCATGGCTCCGAGGGTGAGGATCGCGAGCATTCCCGTGATGGCGGCAAATCGTAGGCTGTTCATCGGAGTACCCTTTCTTTCATCGTGGCCTGGTGTCGGCCAGTCGGCATTGGCCTTGATCGTAATGCTGAGGCATTTTCTCTGCGGCAAACGGAAGCCCTTCCGTTGCGGCCCGGCGAGGATAGGCGTAATTTTCCTCCAGCCAGAGCTGCCGCATCTCGGTGAGCCGGCCCGACTCATCAAGCCGGAACAGGAGGTCATTGAGGAACCGTCGTAACCGATAACTCTCCTCGTCGGTGACGATCGCATAGTGTTCGCGGGTCAGGACCAGAGGCTTACCATTTCCCCATGTGAGGAGCTGCCAGTCTTTGCGGACCCGACGTACCGTATAGTTGAGGACCGGTTCTTTCCCAAGAATAAGGTCTATCGGTGGGTGTTGGGACTCGAAGGCAGCGGGAAGTGAGTCGCAGAGCACGAGCGTGATGCCATTCAGATTCGCCTCCGCATAGAATTGTGCACTGGTGCCTTCTTGAACGGCCACGGTCAGCCCTGCAAGGGCTTCGGACATGAGATGTGCATCGGCCACTCGCTCAGAGCGACGGATATAGGCGCTCACGCGCTCAGCGACGTCAGCACGTGCGGTGATGCCACCGATGCCCCCCGCATCAAAGTAGGGGTTCGAATAGGCGAGGCCGATTCGTCCTGGTGCTGCCACGTTGGCACTGATTGAAGACACAAACAAGTCGAGATTGCCTTCCGTCAGTTCGATGAAGAGGTTTCGGAAACGAATCAGCTGTAGCGTCGGCACGATCGGTTCCTTGTTGCCGCAGCGCTGCGAGAGGGCCGCGCTGATTTCGCGCACGAGCTCGACATCGAGGCCTGTGACGCGTAGCCCTTCGTCTGTATAGATGGCCGGAAACACGAACGGCTGAAAGGGTTCAACTGCCATGCCGACACGGATCTGGCCCCTGGCGCAGATCGCATCGAGTTCGTTCGTGGCGATGGGATGCAGCAGTTGGACCGCATCGATCACCAGCCCACAGCCCTGCAGCATAAACGCGATGAGCAACAGTGACGTCCAGCCGCGCAACATTCCGATGAATGGCGCGCTGGTTCCGGCCTCAGGCCGTGGAGCTTCCAGGGGCGCTTGCAATGTGTGAGATATGCTCAAAACCGAATCCCTGTCGTAATCAACCATTGTTGGGTCTGTCCGGCTTCACCGCGAAAATCGATCCCGTACTGAGTATATTGGATGGCCGTGTCGACTGAGACGCCCCGCCCGACCGGAAATCTGACGCCAACCTGCCCTCCGATCAGATGTCCGGGCCAGGTATTGCCGGGGCCGGGGAGAGTGCCCCCTCCGATTAGGCCCAGGTAGGGGACCGCTCGGTCTTCAAGGGGGCCGAAGAGCACATGCCGGATCACGCGGTTGATCGGCATCCCCTTTGGAAAGTCCAGAATATCAATGAAGTTGTTCCATCGAGGATTCAGATACAGTGAGTTTTGATCGGTCTGAAAGGTCAGTGTATGGTTGCTGTAGAATTGGTACATCGTGCGAACCTCGAGGTTCCCGTAACGGAGCGCTGTGAAACCGGCTTGAACTCCAATCACCCGATTGTCAGGGGCGAATGTCCGTTGGCTGAATGTCATATCGAAGCTGAATGGCCGGACGGGGAGCCATTCGAGCAGCGCATCCTGTGCGAGAACCGGCGAGGCGAGCAGGCTGGCCATTTGGCAGGAGATTAAGGCAGCGAGGTGGCGGCTGGGGCGATGGGACCGACAGGGTTCGGCCGGTGTTTGTCTCGATAACATGCTTGTGTTGCGTGGGCGATGAGCGGCCGGTTCCTACTTGGCTGGTGCTGTTATCTCGGTGCGCTTAGGGGCTGTGATACATGATTGCATAATTTCAACGCGGCAGGAAAGGGGGGTGCCGATCGCCGTGTAAACGATCGTGAGAATGTCTTGCGTGGAAGTCTTCCCTTCCTCCACATCGATGAGTAGATGGCCCGGGACACTGTCGCTATCCACGGCAAAGACTCCATCGGTCTGTTGCAAGGCGGTTACGAGGGTCTGCTGTGCCCCACGACAGTCTGATCCTGTCAGCATGAGGGCGAGGCGCTCTTTCGGTTGGCCAGCCGACGCGAGGGGAGGACAGAGGATTGTGAATGAGCTGAAGATTGTGAAAACTAGGAAGCCGGGCAACCAGCGGTTCAGCATGACTCTGCAATTCTGAGGGCGGTGTTCATTGCGCGTCAATTGCAGGGAGCGGCCCGCCAGCGGCGGCTCGCTCCCTGCTCCAATCCCTTATTTTGCGGGCAGTACCCAGGGCACCATCGGCATAAGCGGCGCCGGTTTGGCATCGGGCCCAACCAGTAGCACCGCGATGGCGCCACGCAGCGCACCGGTGAGCGAATGTGTGACGAGCGGGTAGGCGCCGGCTGACTCAACGACCACGTCAAACGTGGCTGCGCTGCCAGGGCCGACCACATAGGTCTGCACACCCTTCAAATTATTAGCAGGGTTGCCGCTCTCGTAGACGTTGTCCCAGATTTCGCCGATCGGGTGAAAGGCGGAAAACTCGTTCGGGCCCGCGTTGACGAAGTAGATCCGAACTCGCTCGCCTGGTTTCGCATCCAGCTTGCCGCCTCCGGTCACGAACGGGTGGTACTTGAAGATGCCGCCGTTAAACATGACTCCATCGAATTTCCGGTCAAACATGGCCTGTACATCGGTGGGGTTTTTGAAGAACTCGGACTGCACGAGGACATATTCGCGATCGGCTTTTGCCCAGGCTTTCGTATCTTTTGGATCGACGATGATGGCGCCGAACATGCCACGAGCGACATGTTGGATCATCGGAGGCGCACCGCAATGGTAGAAGAAAATGCCGGGCTTCTTGGCGACGAAGGTGTAGCTGATGGTTTCGCCGGCATTGATGGCCCGATAGTTCTTCAAGAAGTCGATTTCTGCAGCATGGAAGTCCATGGCATGAGGATTCTTGTTCGTGGCGGGGTTGGTCAGGGTAAAGTTAATCGTGTCGCCTTCGGTGACGCGGACGACTGGCCCTGGCATGGTTCCGTTGAAGGTCCAGGCGGCATATTTCTCTCCGCTCCCATCGATGACGACATCTGATTCCACCGCTGTCATGGCGATGTCATGAGTCTTGGCCCATGCCGGTGCCGAGAGGGTTAGGCCTCCGACGAGCAGGCCCGTGAGGATGGCACGGGTGCCATAGTGGTGTCGCGATGATTGCATGGTCTCTCTCCTTCTCAGGTTGAAAATGAATGGATCCGTGGTTGTGTGAACCAACGGTCCTGTGCATTCAGGGCTACGAATCCTAGATGTTGACGGAATCACCATACGCTAGGTCGATAGCAATAAACATGACATATATCATGTTTGTGAAAATCATAGTGAACGGGGGTTGACGCGCGAGATTATGAGACGGAGGCAAGGGCTTTCAGCCCTTTGAGGTCGCGGATCAGGAGGCGGTTTGCGGTACCGGAGACCAACCGGTCGCGCTTGAATCGGCTCATGATTCGAATGGCTGTTTCTGTGGTGATTCCCACCATGTTGGCCATGTCTTGTCTGGTCATTCGAACCGTCAGGCGGATTCCATTCGGATCTGCGATTCCGTTACGGGCTGCAAGGTCTATGAGCAAGGAGGCGAGTCGTTGGTCGGCGCGGTCGAGTGCGAGATCTTTGGTTTTCTCCTGTGCTTCGTTCAAACGATTGCCCAGGTATTTAATGACTTCCATCGCAGCATCGGGATTTCGCCGCAGCATCTCGAAATAGGATTTCTTTTTCATCCGGAGAATGCTGACGTCTCCCATGGGCTGGGCCGAGCCTGGATGAGCAGTTCCATCGAACGCAGCCGCGTCGCAACAGAAGAGATCCCCTGGCATCAGCATCTTCAGCGTACATTCTTTTCCCTCCGGCGTGGATTTCACGCACTTGACGGTTCCTTCCTTGACGATGTGGAAGTATTCGGTGGGATCGCCTTCGCGGAAGATGTTGATGCCGGGGGATCTCTTCTGTTGCGACGCGGCCGCGTTCGATGGCACTGCTCATCCGGGCTCGGCCCAGCCCATGGG
>JANYAJ010000514.1 GCA_025361385.1 Nitrospira sp. | reverse complement strand
GGCACGGCTGTGGCGAAGTAGCATTGCTCAAGGAGGTTCTCATGTGGAGTCGGATCATCGTCGCCAGTACGATTCTGTTATCGATGAACGCCTGTGGGGGTTCACGGTCACTACCTGCGACAGAAGACCGGTCACCTCACATAGCCAAGCAGGTCGCCGCACTGGCTGCTCCCATTCAGCAATTGCACAAGCAGGCTGAAAAGGGAGATGCAGAAGCCCAGTTCAACCTAGGGCTCCTGTACGACCGCGGACGCGAAGTGCCCAAAGATAAGAGTGAAGCGCTTCGCTGGTATCGTCTTGCGGCAGATAAAGGGTTTGCCCCTGCGCAACATAGCCTGGGGAAGCTACTGGCAGGAGGCGGCCAGGGGGTGGCATCGGACAAATCCCAAGGGTACATGTGGCTTGTGCTGTCTGCCGGCCAGGGTGACGAGGAGGCGGCTCGACAGAGCGAGATCCTCTCCAAGCAATTGACGCCTGCCGAGGTGACGAACGCAAAGAAACTGGCCAAACAGTGGAAACCTTCCAGAGCCAGTGTCACGGTCAACAAGGTTCCGTAGTCATAAGGGCTGTTTCGAGCCATCTCCGGTGCCGGCCGAACTCAAGCAAGAGTAATGATTTAACCTGCCGGCGACTGGTTTCTCTGTCCGAGGCCACATTCAAATAGGTCTGTATCCTCCGCGACATTGCAACGATCCGGCACGAATAGGATCGAAGAGGTTACTCGGTGTTAGCGCGGAAGGGAATTCGGGTGAGGAGAGGAGCTGCCGCCGCGGCTATTCACCACGGGAAATCGACGACCACGTCACAATATTTGCCTGATAGGTTCCGCGGAGGACGACTGTTTTCCCGTTTGAGAGATTGGCAAAGAACCCACTTCTTCCAATGCTGCCTGCACGTCCAAGAAATCCGCTCTCAGGGATCAACGATGTGTCGATGGAAGATCCGAAGAGGACGAGGAATGGATCTGCGGCGGACATGACGAATCCCTGTATCTGAACGGTTGATGCTGGCGCACTCCGTTCCACTTCCGTTGCCAAGATCGTATTCCCGCCACGAAGTTGACCGTGGATCTGAAGGTGGTCGCCGCTGCGAAGGTCGGTGAGGCTATGTGGATTTCCCTGACCCTGGAGGGCTGTCTGCGCGTCAAATTGGATAGCAAGCGCGGGTAAGCCTGTTAACGTCAATGTGTTATCGGCCGAATTGATCGCGGCCACATTCGCCTGCAGTTCCGTTTCTCCTTCAAATTCAACTTTCGTGGCATTCGCAATGCCGCCGACCAGCGAACCGTACACTTCCAGATGGGCCCCAACTAGGATGTCGTTGATGGCTCCACCTTCGAAGGTCGTGCCGACGCTTGTTTGCACATGCACGTTGCCGAGGTAGAAGTTGCCTTGGCTGAGCACCTGGGTTACGAACCCTTCAATCTCGACTTCCTCGCCGTCTTTGTTGCCGAACCCTTCCGGTTTCACCGTGGTCGCGGTCAGTCGGATGCCGTACGGCCCCGCTCCTCCGGATCTCACCTGGCCTCCCTGAACGTCGACCAACCGCCCGTCCCAGGACGTCCTGGCAGGATTTGGCATTTGGCTGATGTCCGCTCCCGTGTAGGTCACCTCCAAGCTGCCGATGGTAAAAGACTGATGAACGTCATCATGCTGAGAGATGAATCCTTTGACCTGATAGTTGGTCGCTTCGATCGAGTTCTTGCGGTCGATGAGGGTGGCGACTACCGTGCCAGTACCGGATACGAAACCGCTCACTTCCACCAGGTCGGTTTGCTTCAAACTGCTGATGTCTGGAACGCTGGGGTCGATAATGGTCGATTGATTAATCAGCACGGTTTGTCCCAACACGATCAGGCTGAGCCCGTCTGGAGCCACGAACTGGACCGGGCCCTCAATGGTGTCCTCGTATAGGATCGTCTTGGCTGTCCGTTGGACTGTTTGGTTCGTCTTGTAATCCTCGGAGATCGTGCCATTGACGAGGATGATCATCCCCTTCTTGAGCTGCCGCTCACTGGCATTTAGAATGCCATCGACCGTGAAGTTGGTGCCGTTCGTGGCGAACTCGTTCCCGGATACGAAGACGCTGCCGAATCCTGTGACGGGTCCCGTTGAGACCGTGGCCACGGAACCAGTTCCACCGATCCCGCCGCCGGCCTGAGGACTTGGGCCACAGGACGCGAACAACCCGAAGATGACACTCAGGAGAAGAACTCTATCGATCGATCCGAAGCATCTCACGATGCACGTCCCGGTTTGGAGTCCACGTCTTCTTCGAATTGATAGATCCCCAGTCCCACGCGGACCCGCCCCGTGCCTTTTGAAGACGGATTCACATCGCGGTCTCGATGGGCCAGCCAGCGGTCCAGTGTTTCCAGGAATTCCTGCCCTTGTGCCGCCGCAAGGATTTGAAATTCTTTCGCCGCTTCTTGCGGGACGTTGTCGTACATCACTTTTCTCTGGAATCGAGGCTTGCTTGGAGTCTCGTACAGGTTGTGATCGATCGTTGCAATGAGATCTGCAGTATCAGTGCCAAGAATAGCGAGTTTCTCAGCGTCGCCTTTTTGCGGGATATAGCCTCGAGCACGAAGGCAAATTCGCCCATCTTTGAGTTCTTGGATGGCTCCGACATGTACTAGTTCGTCGAAGATCGCGCGGACAGGCATGTCCCCACTGTAGCGTTTGACCAACGCACTAAACGATCCACGCTTGCCATCCAGTTCAAGCGGAGCGGGATGCCCCTTTCCGTCACCGAAGGCCGGATCTTTCAGCCATCCGCCAATGACTCTCGCGGCTCTGTTGTATTGCTCTTCCGGGGCGGTGTCGCGGGTTTCCGGGCTGCTTAGTAGCAGCTGGACCTCTTTGCGAGTCAGTCCGGTCAGAATGGCGATGCGGGAGATAGAGGCCTGTTTCCCTTTGACGCCACATTCGTCACGGGCGACCTCAACGTACGTCTGCTTGGCGAGGTCGAAGAAGGTTTTTGCCGCGAAGCCGTTCCGGAGAAAGAGCCGGACGAGCGGACGGAGAAAGGTCAGCGTGGCAGCCGAGAGAGCTTT
>JANYAJ010000459.1 GCA_025361385.1 Nitrospira sp. | reverse complement strand
AGAGCGAAACGTGACCCTCGACGACAAGTTTTTTTGTGTGTTTTAACGGATCGTCGGCAGTCTCGGTGGTCGTACAGCTTCCGAGCATCATCGCCGCGATGAGGACAGAGACGAGTGTGCTCGACCGGTTCACATTATTTTTCGGGGCATGGGCCATCAGTGTCCCTCACGTCACAGGGGAGTTGTTGAAGCATATCGCGAATCGCCTTCGGGTCTTCGGATAGGACCTCGACCTTCATGCCTTCGGTCGACTGCATCTGCTTGAGATTGATCACGGTTCCAACGGGGAGGTCGCCCGCCGATGATTCGGCTCCTCCTTGTTTTGGTTTCACCCGTCCGGTCGCTTTCACGATGAGGAGCTTGGGCCCTTCCCACGCGAGCAGGATCGCTGCATCTTCTGCACCCATGAAGAGATGCGCTGGTAACGCGGAGACTGCGTTATAGCCGAGCACAACTCCGGCGGCCGCTTGATTGATCACGACTTTTGTCGTCCCCGATAGGGCATCGTAGGTCACGAATCCCACATACTTGCCCGTGTCGAATGTGGCAAGGGATGCCGCTTCTCCGATCGCCACAGTCGGTCCTCCCGTTGTGAAGGTCACTTGGTTGACGGCTCCGAACATCGTTCCACTTACAGCGGTCACGGGGACAGATCCTAGCGACAGGATGGCCAGGCTTGTCAGGAGGCCGCTTTCGACCGTCGGGGAAATCAGTTTGATGCCGGTTTTCCCCGTATAGAACAGGGTCATGCCGGCTGCTTGGATCGTGCGCCCTGTGACGATGGAGGTGGTGGCAACGGGGAGAAAGACCGTGCCTGTCGAGGTGCCGGCTCCTTTGGCACTCGTACGCACGATGGTCTTGGCGGCAGGGGCAAGGCCTCCATGGTAGAGCGCCTTGAGATAGCCCTGGAGGATGGGACCCAGTGCCATCAAGCTGTTGGGTTGCTCACCCGATCTCTCGTACTCCCCTCGAAAGTCCCGACCGGCCTGTTGGAATGCGGCGTCCCACGACACCTGTATCTTTCCCGAGAAGTTTTCATGAAGGGATTTGGTGATGTCCCAGACATTGCTGAAATCCTGTTTCAGTGAATCGAACTCATGGCCTGGAACCGCCAACAGGGCGTCACGGTCCTGCTGCGTGCGTTTGCCGAGCGACAGATTGCCTTGGATAAACGTTTCCCAGGCCTCACCGAAGTGCTGCGTCGCATAGGCCCACTCGGCCTTCGTGAGCGAGCGGGTGCCGTCGAGAATGTCTCCGCTCCGTTCCGTGCCGGATTGTATGAACGATGTTCCGGTCTTCAGTGATCGTTGGAGGTCTGCGCCGAGCCTGGAAGTGTATTCGGACGAATGCGTTGCCATCCGTTGTGAGGCCTCTTTGATTGCCGCATTGGACGAGCGGACGGACTTCTCTTTTGCGTACTCCAGCGATTTCTTGCTGGAGGTGATGACGTACCAACCCTCGTCGTACAGCATCTTGTGACCGCGGAGATTGGCCGAAGTCAGCGGGATGACGTCTTCGAGCGTCTGGTTCTGAGCGGATTCAACAGATGGGCGCGGCGTCGGATCAGAAGCACAGCCTGACCATACGAGGCAGAACGTGAATGGGAGGATCATCGCCGTCGATGCTCTCGGTTCGAACATGGATGTGTTCTCCCGACAGTGGTTAAGGATGGCTAACTAAGAAAATTATGGGGAATGTACCTGAGTCTGTGCGTCGAGTCGAGAGGGTTTGTACGGTCCATTGAGCGGTATTATATTTGCTCGTCAGCTGGTGCGTTCAAACCTGTCCTCCTCGTTGGTACCTGCCTTCAGCCAGCTTTTATAGAGAGAGTGTTTGCGCGGGGTTAGGAGGGGCATCCCTCTTGCTGATCTCTCTCTGGTTTCCAGGTGTGACGTGAGGACTTCATATGAAAAGGGGGATCCGATGGCACCAGTGTTGGAACTCGATCGGCAGACAGCCTCGTTTGTGCGGCAGCTTGAGGAGCAGAGGAAGCTCGAAAAGACATTGTTGGTCGAACGGGTTCGTGGAACGAAGGAAGGGCTTGAGTCGGTCTTCGGCGACATCAAGAGCCGTGTGGCGCTGCTGGAGAAGCTGAACGGGTTGGCGAGTGCGACCTGCATTGCGCCGATCGGCTGGAGCAAGCTGATCTTTACCGGAATGGATAGTGTCTCAGCGCCGAACACCATCGGATTTGGCGATCGGGACGAAACATTGTGCAGACTCGATCAGATTAAATACCTCGAAGACACGCACTATCTCCGTCTCGCGGCGAATCCCCACTATGTGGAGCAGGTGCTCCCGAATAAATCGCTCCAGGCTCGCGTCGGCGCGAATCCTTCGTTCTGGGATACGTTCGGCTATGTCCACGCAGGTTATCAGACTCAGTTGCAGATTCCCGCCTCGTTGGAATCGACGACGGTGTCGATCATGTCGCGGGTGAACACTCTGTTTAATTGGGTTGAAAGTAACGCGGTCGGAGATGAGTGGTATGCCCATGTGTCGGCCACTGCACGACTATGGGTGGCCTATGATGGCGAGTTTCGCCAGGCGCCGCCCGCCCGCTTCGTCAATCTCTCAGCCTCGCCAAAACAATTGCGGACGCATCAGGACATTGCGTCATGCGCGCCGAGCGCGGCCCTCACGATGCAAGTCTCTGTCTCAGCTGGAAGCGGCACGACGATCAGTTTGTATGAATCCATCGAACTCGCTGCCACCACGCCGAACGGCCATGCCTATTTGGATGGCATCTTTTCCTGGGAGCCTTTGGCGGTGCAACTACGCGAAGGGTAGCGGATGTTGAAAAGGGCTTTCAGCTTCGTTCTCGCATCGTTCAGACTCTCAACGTACCTCAGAGGGTACGCCTCGATTCTTCACTCGCTGCGGCCTTGCTGAGAATCCCTTTTGAACATCCTTTGGCACTGGGAAAAGCTCAGGCATCTCTATGATGCGTAAAATCTCTGCACGATCTCAGTGGTATTGAAGAGCATCGTGTCGAGGCGCGTATAGACTGCGTGGCCGAAGTAATGGTCGCGCACATTCGTCGAGCCGGTGGAATCTTTGTAGTCGGCGAGAATTCCCCGCCCTTCACTCGGGATACGGACGGCACGGCGGGCACATTCGAGCCATCGTTCGAATCCATCAAGCGGCTCC
>JANYAJ010000402.1 GCA_025361385.1 Nitrospira sp. | reverse complement strand
GGTCGATAACGGCAACAACCGCATTCAGAAATTCGATAATGCCGGAAACTTCATCATTCTTTGGGGTAACTTCGGTTCGGCCAATTCGAACTTCCATAACCCAACCGGCATTGCTTGCGATGGCAAGGGCGACGTGTGGGTGGTCGACACGAACAATCATCGGGTTCAGAAATTCGACGGGAAGCTCGGCGGCTATCTCATGAAGTTCGGGTCGCGCGGAAACGGCGAAGGGCAGTTCAACTCACCCTGGGGCATCGCGGTCGATCGGGTGCGCGGGTATGTCTACGTGGTCGACAGCGCCAACTTCCGTGTGCAGAAGTTCGATATGAACGGCGAGTTCATCATGTCCTGGGGCAGCTTCGGGAACGGAGACGGCCAGTTCTACTTCCCGCGCGGCGTGGCCGTGGACCAGACGGATGGATTTGTGTACGTCGTCGACATGGGAAACCATCGGATTCAGAAGTTCGACACCAGTACCAACGTGTTGCCACAGTTGCTGACCAAATGGGGCGGCAGCTCTGAACCGGGCCATGCCAGCAGCCCGCTTGCTCAAGAGGCCGGTCAATTGCGGTCTCCCTGGGGCATTACGGTCGATGGCGCCGGTGATGTGTATGTGACAGACACAGGCAACCATCGCATCGAGAAGTTCGATAAAGAAGGCAATTTCATCACCCAGTGGGGCGGGTTCGGGAACGGCAAAGGGCAATTCAATTTCCCTTACGGACTCGCGGTCGATGTCAGGGGCAGCGTGTTTGCCGTCGATAGCGGAAATACCCGGGTCGAACAGTTCATGCCGGCCGACGAGGGAAGCGAACGGCTCCAGGAAGATGCCGAGAGCGTGGCTGAAATCGAAAACGCACAAGTGACAGGGATAGCGTCGAAGAAGTCGTAAGAGCGGCCACAAGGATTTTTGGCAGGTTGCTGGAAGTTGTGTTGGCGCACCAGAAATTCGACGGATCACTCGAAGGCCTCATAGGAAAACACTCCTGCGGGATGCTCAAAATGGCTGTCCAGCAAGGCCGCAGCGAATGAAGAACCGAGGCGTACCCTTGGGGTACGGTGAGGGCCTGCACGATGCGAGAACGAAGCTGGCAGGCTTTTTCAGCATCCCGCTCGTGAAGGGAAGACATGCTCGATAAAGAACCACGCTTAGGATTGACCTACGACGACGTCGTGTTGATTCCGGCCAAGTCTCAGATTTTGCCGAGTGAGGTCGACATGCGTACGATGCTCACGCGGCATATCAAGATCAATGTTCCCATTATCAGCTCGGCGATGGATACCGTGACCGAGTCCCGTCTGGCGATTGCCATGGCCCGCGAAGGTGGTCTCGGGATTATTCATCGCGTGTTGTCGCCGACGGATCAGGCGACTGAAGTGGACCGTGTCAAGAAATCAGAGAGCGGGATGATTCTCGATCCGATCACGATTTCGCCCGATCAAACGATTCGCGATGCCCACGGCTTGATGGCGAAATATCGGATCTCGGGTATTCCCGTGACGAAGGATAAAAAACTGGTAGGCATTCTCACGAATCGCGACCTGCGGTTCGAAACCAGAATGGATCTGAAGGTCTCGCAAGTGATGAAGCGGGATAAGCTAATCACGGCGCCCGAAGGGACGAGCTTGGAAAAAGCTCGCGAGGTGCTGCACGAGCATCGGATCGAGAAGCTCCCCGTCGTCAATAAGCATTTCGAGCTCAAGGGGCTCATTACGATCAAAGACATCGAAAAGCGCATCTTGTATCCCAACTCCTGCAAGGACGGACATGGCCGGCTCTGCGTGGGTGCGGCTGTCGGAGTGGGGCCGGATACGCCGGATCGTGTGGCGCGGCTGAAGAAGGCCGGGGTGGATGTGATCGTGGTCGATACCGCCCACGGACATTCCCGATCGGTGCTGGACACGGTCAAGATGATCAAGCGAAAGTATCCGGAGCTTGAACTGATCGCCGGGAATATTGCTACTGCCGAGGCGGCGAAGGATCTTCTTCGTGCCGGTGTCGATGCCGTCAAGGTGGGCGTGGGGCCTGGTTCAATTTGCACCACCCGCATTGTGTCGGGCGCCGGGATGCCGCAATTGACGGCGATTGCCGACTGCGCAAAAGTTCTCGCGGGCACCGGGGTTCCGATCATTGCTGATGGCGGGATCAAGTTCTCAGGCGATATCACGAAAGCCTTGGCCGCCGGGGCCTCCTCGGTAATGCTCGGTGGACTCTTGGCAGGCACGGATGAATCGCCTGGTGAAACCGAACTGTATCAAGCCGGGACCTATAAGGTGTACCGAGGCATGGGGTCAATCGGCGCGATGGAGCGCGGCGGCGGAGATCGGTACGGCCAAGGCGGCCGTCCGGTACAGAAGCTGGTCCCGGAAGGGATTGAAGGCCGCGTGCCGTATAAGGGGAAACTCTCGGCCGTGATCTATCAGTTGATCGGCGGCGTGAAGTCCGGCATGGGCTATTGCGGGTGTAAGACGATCTCGGACCTCCAGCAGAAGGCCACGTTTATTAGGCAGACGGTTGCAGGTCTCCGCGAAAGTCATGTGCACGATGTGATTATCACAAAGGAAGCGCCGAATTACCGGATGGATTGGGAATAGAGCCAAGAGCGAATGGCGTATGGCCGATAGCCAGAACGCCGTCCGCGAATGTCCTTCCTAGCTTGCCCATTTTCTTTCTACTGCTATCAGCCGTCAGCTATAAGCTCTTTTCAAAACATGGAACTCTGGCACAATAGAATCCTGGTTCTCGACTTCGGGTCGCAATATACCCAGTTGATTGCGCGACGCATTCGCGAGGCGCATGTCTATTCTCAGATCTTGCCCTGTACCGCTCCCATGGCGACCATTCTCGCCTATCGCCCGCAAGGCATCGTGTTATCCGGTGGCCCTTCCAGCGTGTATGAGAAGAAGGCGCCGAGTGTCTCCAAGGAACTGTTCGACCTCGGGATTCCCATTCTCGGCATTTGTTATGGCATGCAGCTGGTGACACACCTCTCCGGCGGAGAAGTGGCCAAGTCCAAGCATCGGGAGTATGGCCGTGCCGATCTGGCCATCGACGACAAGAGCGATCTCTTCAAAGGCATCGGCACAAACGGGTCGACCGTTGTCTGGATGTCGCATGGGGACCGCATCGAACGAATGCCGCCTGGCTTCCGGTCGATTGCCCATACGGCGAATTCGCCGATTGCAGCCATGAAGCGAGACGATCAGAAGCGCCGGATCTATTGCCTGCAGTTTCATCCGGAAGTGGTGCATACGCCTGAAGGGACGACGTTGCTTCGCAATTTCGTCTACGACATTTGCGGCTGTAAGCCGACGTGGACGATGGAGTCCTATGTGGAGACGGCGGTGCAGCAGATTCGCGAGCAGGTCGGCAAGGAGCGGGTGATCTGTGCCTTGAGCGGGGGCGTCGACTCTTCTGTGGCGGCGGCATTGACGCATCGCGCGATCGGCGATCAGCTCACCTGCATTTTCGTCGATAACGGACTGCTTCGGACGGGGGAGAAGGAGCAAGTCAAACAGACGTTCGCCAAACAGCTTCACCTGAACTTGCGCATGATCGACGCGTCCGATTCGTTCTTGGCCAAGCTCAAAGGGGTGATCGATCCCGAGCGCAAGAGGAAAATTATCGGGAAACAGTTCATCGAACAATTCGATGCGGAAGCGAAGAAGAAATCTGGCGGGGTGAAGTTTCTCGTTCAAGGCACACTCTATCCCGACGTGATTGAAAGTGTGAGCTTCAAGGGGCCGTCGGCCACCATCAAGACCCACCACAATGTGGGAGGGTTGCCGGCGAGGATGAAGCTGAAATTGATCGAGCCATTGCGCGAGCTCTTTAAGGATGAAGTCAGGGTATTGGGGAAGGAATTGGGCCTTCCCGATGAGATCGTATGGCGGCAGCCTTTCCCAGGACCTGGCCTGGCGATCCGGGTGCTCGGCGCAGTGACGAAGGAGCGACTGACGATCCTTCGAGCGGCCGAGTCCATTCTCGATCAGGAGATTCGCGCCGCTGGTCTGTATCGGGAGATTTGGCAATCGCTCGCCGTGCTTCTGCCGATTAGGACTGTGGGCGTCATGGGCGATCAACGGACCTACGAGCATGTCATTGCGCTTCGTGCCGTGACCAGCTTGGATGGCATGACGGCGGATTGGGCCAAGATTCCGAATGACGTATTGGGTAAGATCTCGAACCGGATCATCAACGAAGTGAAGGGTGTGAACCGGGTGGTGTACGACATCAGTTCGAAACCGCCGGCCACAATTGAATGGGAGTAACGCAGGAATGAGTGACGAGTGAGCAGTGATGAGTCGGATACCAGTCCGATGATTCACCCATCACCCATCACATCTCACTGATCACGCACTATGGAAGTTAGATTACAGAAAATCATTGCCGGATCAGGACTCGCTTCAAGGCGGAAGGCCGAGGAGTGGATTGCCGCCGGGCGCGTCACCGTCAACGGTAAAGTTGTGACGGAGCTCGGCACCAAGGTCGATCCGGAGCGCGCCCATATCAAGGTGGACGGCAAGCACCTGAGTTCCGCCCAGCCGTATGTCTATCTGCTACTGAATAAGCCGAAGAACGTGATGTCGACGTTGAACGATCCGGGAGGTCGGCCGACGGTGAAGGACTATCTCAGGGGAATTTCGGTGCGGGTGTTTCCTGTCGGCCGATTAGACTTCGATAGCGAAGGGTTGATGCTGTTGACCAATCACGGCGATTTGGCGCAGACCCTGCTCCATCCCCGTTACCATGTGCCGAAGACCTATTTGATTAAGGTGAAGCAGGTGGTGACGGATGACCATATCCGGCAGTTAGAGCAGGGTGTGCAGTTAGAAGATGGCCGGACCGGTCCGGCCGTGGTGAAGAAGGTGAAGAAAGCCAAGCTGAA
>JANYAJ010000346.1 GCA_025361385.1 Nitrospira sp. | reverse complement strand
GAAGGAGCACGACACCGAGCAGTTCCCCGTGATCATGCGCGCAAAGAACGAGGTGCGCGAAATTCCCCGGAGTTACCTCGATCATAAAGTGTCGAAACATAAAGCCCGCACCAAGTGGGTCCATGCCGGCCATACGTTGCTGCACGATTTGAAAGAAAACGTCGTGACCCCCTATGTCATGGTGGAATCACTGGGCTGGTTCTACGGCCTCCCGATCTTCGGCAAGACCCTCCTGCCGTCGCTCTATCAACGCTGGACCTCGTGGTTGCAGCGCCTGTTTGTGCCCGCCATCGCGACGACACTGACCGTAGACAAAATGGCCCCGGCCGAGACCGCAGAGATGCTGGCGGCTGAACACCATGCCACCGTCAGGAAAGTGCTGCACGAACATGCGGGATTGCGCAGCTCGCGCATCACCCCGGCCCTTGTCGAAGCCCTGCGTCAACAAGCGCTGAACGGCCAAACGGAGCTCGACCCGTCCCTGATTAAACCGGCAGAACTGGCCGGGCTTTCGACCGACACCCTGCGCCTTCTCATCGATATCTTGCGGCGCCAATACGACCTCACCGCACGCGCGGCCTCTCGCCAGAAAGAACGGATCACTCGGACCGGATTCACCCTCGATGAACAGACCCTCACGGTCGACACGGCGCTCCGGATGATGGGGCTCACGCAGAACCTGGCCCGCCTGGTCTTGATCTGCGCGCACGGCAGTACGTCTGAGAACAATCCCTATGAGTCGGCCCTGGATTGCGGCGCCTGCGGCGGCAACGAAGGAAATCCGAATGCCCGCGTCCTCGCGATGATGGCAAATAACCAAAAAGTGCGGGAGCGGCTGGCCAAGAACAAACTGGTGATCCCGCCCGACACCCACTTTCTGGCCGGTCAAATGGATACGACGACCGACAAGGTCAAGCTCTTCGATCTGGAAGATGTGCCCCCCACCCATCGCGCCGACCTGGCGCGGTTGCAGGAGGATCTCAAGGAAGCCTCCACCCTGACGAGCCAGGAACGGTGTACGCGCTTCCCCGAGATTCAGCAGCCGCTAGACGAGCACGCGGCGGAATCGCACGTGCAGAAACGGAGTGTGGACTGGAGTCAGGTCCGGCCGGAGTGGGGCCTCTCGAGCAATACGGCGTTTGTCATCGGACGACGGGAACTGACCAAGGGACTCAACCTCGAAGGACGGGTCTTTCTGCAATCCTACGATGCGCGCCAGGATCCGAACAGCCGTCTTCTCGAAGTGTTGATGACCGGCCCGCAAGTCGTGGCGCAATGGATCAACATGGAGCATTATTTTTCTGCCGTGGACAACGACGTATACGGTAGCGGCAGCAAGATCTACCATAACGTCGTGGGGCGAATCGGGATCATGTCGGGCCCCTGGAGCGACCTCCGATTGGGTTTGGCCAGACAGACCGTGATGAACGGGGATGTGCCCTACCACGAACCGATGCGGCTACTCACGATTGTGGAGGCGCCACGCGGGCGCATCGACAAGCTGATCGAGCGACACGAAATCTTGCGGCATTTTTATCACAATGAGTGGGTACACCTCGTCGCCCTCGACCCAGATGACCAGGAATGGTATCGCTATCGCCCTACGGGCGAATGGGTTCGAATCGACGGGACTCGGTAACGACGGACATTCTCACGTGGGCACAGATAAGGAAGGAGTGCATAGATGGGCGCATTGACATTGCATCCGATGAAGGAAATCCGAGTGATCGTGGCGGGAGAACACCGGTCGTTTGTGACCGAGTTGCTGGACCGGGTCAACGCGACCGGCTATACGATCATCGGCAATGTGTCGGGCAAAGGACATAGTGGCGTGCGGGAAGCCCATTTCATGTTCAGCGAGCAGGAGAGCCTCGAGATCATCATGACGGTCGTTCCGGAAGAAAAAGTGGAGCCCATCCTGGCTGGCCTGCGGCCGCTGTTCGATCGACATTCCGGCGTCATGTTCGTGACCGACGTGGCGGTCAGCCGGCAGGAGTATTTCGGGAAGACCCCGATAAAGTAGCGCCATGAGGCTCGAGCCCGCCGGTCTCGACTCCGGAAACCGACTGGAGGCGTAGACTCGGCCGGTCAGCCACGCCCTTGTCTTCCAGGGTCTGTTTGTCTAAAATGAGCCCCCTCACGCTGGCGAAGAGGAGACTGTGATGAAGGGTTTACGGTTCGAGCGCATCGGGACAAATCGCTACTACAATGTGGTGTTCCACATGGGGAGCAGCTACGTGCCCGTCAGCGACGAGACCGTGGAAGAACTCAAGGCCCAGAGCCTCCTCCCCGTCGAACGATTCCTCGACCTCTTAGTCGACCGCGTGGGCTACTCCTCCTACCTCAAACATCAAATCCGCACAGAGCTCAAATCTTCCGGCGATCCGGTGACGCAGATCAC
>JANYAJ010000316.1 GCA_025361385.1 Nitrospira sp. | reverse complement strand
CGCTACGACTCTTCGCACTGCGAACGCTCGCCGCCACGCTGTTCTGGCTACCCGCCATCGGTTTGATAGCCGGTAAACCTGGCACGCTCACAGAGGTTCTCCCGACCGCTCGTGCAAAATTCACAAACGCCGCACGTGTGCTGTAGCCAGGCGATGCCGACTCGCTCGCCGACCATCCGCTCACTCACACCGACGCCAACCTGACTGATGACCCCCACGGCTTGGTGGCCGGGAATGAGCGGAAGCGCGGGGTTGGCCAACTCGCCTTCGATGACGTGCAGATCCGTCCGGCAGATCCCGCAGACGGTGAGGCGAACCAAGACCTCCCCAGGACCTGGCAGTGGTATTGGACGCTCGCACAGCTGTAGCGGAGCGGTTTCCACATCCGCCGTGTGCGCCAGAACCATCGCCTTCATGATTGATTGCTCTCAGGAAGATGAGCCGTAGACGAACAACAATACACCAGCAAAGCAAAACCTTGCAGGACGCTCAAAAAGGCCGTCCAGCAAGGCCGCAGCCGATGGAAGCACCGGAGGCGTAGCCCCTGGCTACGTTGAGGATGCTTTCGAGGCGAGAACGAAGCTGGCGGACTTTTTCAGCGTCCTGCTAAGGTTTCGCCTTGATACATTCAATATCCAGCCGAATCTGAACCTCATCGCCGACCACGAGCCCGCCGCTATCCAACGTCTTGTTCCAGACCATACCGAAATCTTTACGATTGAGCTTCCCCTCCGCGCTGAAACCGGCCCTGGTATTGTCCCAAGGGTCTTTCGCCGCTCCGTTATAGTGGCCCACCAGGGTAATTTCCTTGGTCACACCCCGCAACGTGAGATCGCCCACCGCCGCATAACCCTCTGCAGTTTTTTTATAGCTCTTCATTTTGAAGGTCATCGTCGGTGCATGTTCCACGTCGAAAAAGTCGGTGTTCCGCAAATGGGCATCCCGTTTTTCGTGATTCGTATTCACCGACCCGGTCTTGATCGTGGCCTCAATCGCTTTCACCGTGCCGGCTTCGGCATCCATGTCGATAAACCCGGTATAGTCCATAAACTTACCAGTCGTCTTCGATACCAGCATGTGCGCGACGCGAAACTCGATCGTTGAATGTTCAGGATCCACATTCCAACGAGCCGGTTCTGCGTGACTCTCCACCGGAAACCAGACTATTGCTCCAAGCAGGACACAGAGCCGCCAACGCTGCATTGTTTGCTTCAACATACAAACACTCCTTTGGGATCATATTGATCGGTATGGCCGACAGGGCCTGAATGGATTTCGTGCTACTTCTTCGAAGGCTGGCCGGACACATCAGGCTGGCTGGCTGACGGATTCCCCACCGCCTGTACCTCGCGAGACCGTACCCGGCTACCGGTTCGCATCCGGATGTGCACGTCCACCACGGCCTCCCCCAACTCGCTCGGGAAGGGCAGAAACGGTTGCGCATGGACCACGGCATAAATTCCGGCTTCGTCGATTTCACGGGCGCCGGAGCCTTTCTCAATTTCAATCAGCTGGGCACGGCCGTTGGGAAACATCTTGAAACGGACCTTCACGGTTTCGCTGCTCGCCGCATGCCGGATTCCACGGACCTGGCGAGCCCAACTCTTGCTGATCAGTTGACTGACATGCTGCCAGTAGGCCTTGCCCTCCCCGGGAGAAGCCAACGGGACCAAATCTTCCTCGGCTAAGACGCTCGTCGAGATCGGTTCCACGGCTGTTTGTACTTCATCCAGAACCACCTCGTCGCCCCTCGAATCCTCGGCGCGTACGGGAGGCAACTCACTCGTCTCATCGACCGGCTCTGACCGATCCATCGTCACATACACGACCCGACGCATCAGCCGTTCGAGTTTGTCCTGACGGGATCGAGCAAAGGTCACTTGGATTCGCGCCGCCCTGGGTGGCACAGAGGTCCGGCTCATCGGGATGGGCTCGAGCGTCACCGTCCCCTTCAGCCCCATCGACTCTGCATCTGGCTCCAGTGTGACCGTTTGGGCTTGAAACGCCGTCGACTCACAGATCGCCACCACCGGAGTCGCCCCGGAGGTGACACCCCCAAGCACGATCGTCAAT